>JBBDYI010000055.1:0-1169 GCA_040901705.1 Pirellulales bacterium
CGACGAACGTGCATCGCAAGTGGGTGCGAGGCTCCGGCAAGAAACTGTGGGGCATCGAACCCGACGACCTCAAAGGCAAGCTGCCGCCGTATCTGCCCGACGTGGCCGAGGTCCGCGAGGATTTGGCCGACTACTTCGGCGAGGTGGCGGCGTTCGACGCTTCGCTCGGCATCTTGATGGAGCAACTGAAGAAGGCCGGGGAACTGGACAACACGCTGATTGTGGTGAGCGGCGACCACGGACCGGCCGGCTTTCCGCACGGTAAGTGCAACCTATACGACTTCGGCACGCGCGTGGCGCTGGCCATCGCTGGGCCGGGCGTAAAGGGCGGGCGCGTGGTCGACGATTTCGTCGGATTGCCGGACCTCGCGCCGACGTTTCTTGAAGCCGGCGGCGTCGATGTGCCCGACGTGATGACGGCTCGCAGTTTGTGGCCGGTGCTTAAGTCGGATCGGCAGGGGCTCGTCGACGCCGAGCGGACGTTCGTGCTGACGGGCCGCGAGAGGCACTTCGAGTCGGCCCGCGAGAACAATCTTCCTTATCCGCAGCGGGCCATTCGCACGGCCGACTATTTGTTCGTCGTCAACTTTCGCCCGGAGCGATTCCCGCTCGGCGACCATTTTCGGCTCGACGGCGACAATCCTCCCAGTGACGATGAATTGGCAAACAACACATTCGCCACGCTCCGCGACGAGGACGCCGGACCGACCAAGGCCTGGCTCGTCGAACATCGCGACGATGCCGAGTGGAAGCGGTATTTCGACCACGCCTACGGCCGGCGGCCGCGGGAGGAGTTGTTCGATTTGAAGAAAGACCCGCACCAGATGCAAAATGTTGCGGCCGATCCAAGCTACGCCAAAGTCGCGGCCGGACTTCGCCAGCGGCTGATGGCCGAACTGTCGCGGACCGGCGATCCGCGGTTGGTCGACGACGGCAAGTTTTTCGAGACGCCGCCGATGGCCGGGCCGTTGCCGGACGACGTGAACAAGCCGCGGCGACGGCCATAGGATCGGTGTGCAGTCCGGAAGGGTGGGCTGTGCCCACCGATCGTTCCGAGCAAAAGCCGACTGCGAACTGCCGCGCCATCGTCGACCAGGTATTCGCAAACATCCGATTAGGAATAGTCCCGAAATAGATTCCGGCTTTCAATGGGTTTGCGGGATGGCGGT
>JBBDYI010000056.1:0-7089 GCA_040901705.1 Pirellulales bacterium
CCCCCCCGCCCGCCCTTTTCTATTCTGGCGACTTCTATTCCGGCGTCGAAGGATTCGCGGCCCCGTGGCCAGCCGCACACCGCGCAAGTGCGGACGCGGCGTAGAATGGAAGTACACCGCGCCTCGCCCGCCGCAGAGGATGTTCGCATGTCGGTCAGCACCAAGACTCCGGCCCGTTCGCATTCGACGGCGGCCGCAGTGTTCAACGTGCCGAATCAGCTCACGGCGCTACGGTTCGTGCTGTCTATCGTGCTGTTCGTCATCATCGAGCAGCGGCACTACATGGTGGCGATGTACGTCTTCATCGTCGCCGCCGGCACCGATTGGCTCGACGGCTATTACGCCCGCAAATATGGCCAGGTGACCACGCTCGGCCGCATTTTCGATCCCTTCGTCGACAAGATCATCATCTGCGGCACGTTCATCTTCCTGGCCGCCATTCCCGGATCCGGGCTGGTCGCCTGGATGGCCGTCGTCGTCGTCGGCCGAGAAATGCTCGTCACCGCGCTGCGCGGTTATATCGAGCAGCACGGCGGCGACTTTTCGGCCAGCATGGCCGGCAAGCTGAAAATGGTGTTTCAGTGTGCGGCGGCGGCGCTGAGCTTGTTCAGCCTCACATGGCCGACGTCCGCGCCCGCTCCGGAGTACGGCCTGTTCTGGTCGCTGCTGCCCGTTTCCGCGTGGGGCCGGCCCGAATGGCTAGTGTGGGCGCTGGCGATCGCCGTCTGGCTTGCCGTCCTATCGACCATCTATTCCGGCGTCGGCTATATCTTGGCCGCCGCGCGAATGCTTCGCCGCTAACGACGTGGGACGCCGGGGCCGATGATTGACGCTCTACTCGTTGCCGAGACGCTGCCCGCGAACGGCCGCGAGTTGTCCGCCGCCGGCTTCGTCGTTATGGCGCTGTTTGCCGCAAGCTGCGCGGTTTGGCCGTGGCTTGTCTTCAAGTGGCGGCGTGGCGAATCGCCGATTCCCCGTGCCCCGCGCAGCGACGTTCCTTGGCATTTCCCAGAAGTGCTCTTCGCCATCGCCCTGGTGCTTACGCTCGCGATCGCCAGCGCTCTCTTTGCGCCAGACTCCGAAAAAACCGTCACGGCCGACAGTTTGGCATTCGGCATGTTGGAAAGCGCCGCTTTCTACGCCGGTTTGGCCGCGATGGTCGCCGCACTGCTCGTTTTCGTGCGGCGGGCGAACCGGCGCGATCTCGGCATCCGGCTCAAGCTGCCGGGCGACTTCGTCTACGGCGGCTTGGGCTGGCTCGCCGCCCTCGCGCCGGTGTACGGCTTGCAAATCGCGCTGGTGAAACTCGTCGCATCCGACCGCAAACCGCATCCACTCATTGAAATGCTGATTCGCGACCGGCGGGTCGACCTACTCGCCCTGGCCGTGATTTCGGCCGTAATCATTGCTCCGGCGGTCGAGGAGTTTCTGTTCCGCGTCCTCCTGCAAGGCTGGCTGGAAAAGCACTTCTCGCCCCAGGGCGTCGCCCGTATTGCGCCCGCATCGCCCGACGGCCTGCCGCATGAGGAAGCCGCACCGCGACCCGTCGACACCACGCCGGCGGCAACCCTGGATGCAACATTCGGCATCGCGCCGCCCCGGCTGGCTCCATTTACCGCGAACGACCTTCCCTCAAACGATCCGTCGAACCCCTTTGCATCGCCGCAATCCGACTTGAGCGAACCGCGCTCTACCGCTTCGCCCCCGCACCAGGCACGGGAAATCAACAGCCTCCGCCGCGCGGCGCCGATCGTCATCAGTTCAGTCCTGTTCGCCGCCGCCCATGCCGGCACGTGGCCCGACCCGGTTCCGCTATTCGTGCTCGCGCTCGTGCTCGGCTACGTTTATCGCCAAACGCACCGCCTCTGGCCGTCCGTGCTGCTGCACATGCTATTCAACGGTTCGTCGCTGGCGATGGTTTGGTTTGGAGCCGATTAGCGTCGGCGGCGAAAAGTTCGCCCCGCGCCAGCAACGCCTCTAGCTCCGCCGCGAATCGCCGCAGCGCCCGCGCCCGGTGGCTCAAACAGCTTTTCACGGCCGCCGACAGTTCGCCGAACGTGCGGTGATACTCGACCACCTCGAACAACGGGTCGTAACCGAACCCGCCGCTGCCCGACCGCTCGAAGCGAATCCGCCCTCGGCAATAGTCCTCGGCCTCTAGCCGCACGTTCCCCTCGGGATCGGCCAGCGTCATGTGGCACGTATAGAATGCGGTCCGCTTTTCCAGCGGCACGCCCGCCAACTCCGCGAGCACTTTATCGTTGTTCTGCTCGTCCGTGGCGTTCTCGCCGGCATAACGTGCCGAATAAACGCCCGGCCGCCCCAGAGACGATCGATCGCCGAGCGCATCGACCGACAGCCCGCTGTCTTCGCCCAACACCCACTGGCTCAAATGCCGCGCCTGCTCGACGGCCTTCAATCCTGCGTTGTCGGCGAACGTTTGGCCGCTTTCGACGACTTCGATCGCTTCTGGAAAATCGGCCAGCGTCGCGAAGCGAATCCCCAGCGGCCCGAGCAACTCGGCCAGTTCCAGCCCCTTCTTGCGATTGCGCGTACCCAAGACGATCGGCGGCAGCACGGACATGACAAACCTATCGCGGCAATGTGAAGGGCGGCACTTGCAACCGCCGAATCAGCCGATTCTACGCCGCGGCAGTGCGAAACTGTAGCCGTCCCCCGCATTACGGCGAAGTGCGACCGAACGCCGCGGCGACGTGCTCGGCAGACCGCAGATTGTCGCGCGTCCACGCTTCGAGCGATCCGTGCGTGAAGGCTCGCGTATATCCGGCGAAGTCTGGCATACCCAGGGCCCGCGAGACTTCATCGACGATGATGACGTCGGGCTGCGGCGGCGATCGTCCATCGCGGTCCGCAAGTTTCTTGGCGATCCGATCCGTCATTTCGATGGCGGCGATCGGCGTACCGTGTTGAACCTCAGCCTTGATTTTCCGTCCTCGGTCCTCGCGTCGCCGCACTTCGGCCATGCGGGCCGTCGTTCCGCGGCCGGATTCCAGATCGTTTCGTGCCCACGCGAACGGATCGGTATTCCCGGCCAGCGACATGCCGCGGTGCATGAGGTAGTACGAATATCCCTCGCGGGCGGATCGCAGCCGCGACTCGTGCCAACTCCATTGATCGTCGGAATGACCGTGCTGGTTGAACGCGATCCAACTGTCTGGGTTTGCTCGGTAGAGTCGCAGCAGATCGGCCATGCGGTCTTCGATCTCGTCGTTTGTCGCCCCGTTGTGGTACGGGAACCCTTCCGGCAACAGCAGGTCGGCGTTGGTCCAGTAGGCGCACAGGTAGTTCAACTCGTGGCTGGCGGTGGCCAGCGACTGAATGCTCTCGGTCGGCTGCAAACGAAGCCAGTCGCGGAGGTGCTCCTCGTCTTCGGTGAGGAAAAACTCGCTGGCCGCCGTGCGCGACACAAAGTTGTAGATGCGGAAGTTGTGATAACCGAGCAACGGGATCACGACGAGCGCACTCGCGACGATCTCCAGTCGCCACGCGATCGACGGCGAGGGAGCGAAATGCCGCAGCGCGAGCTTGATCCATTCGCTCGCAAGCAGCACGACGGCGAAGATCAGGCAATACTCCGCCCGCCAGATGAACTGATAGGCGTGATACTCCTCCATGCCGACGAATTCGACCAGCGTCGGTACGAGGGCCAGTACGGCGACCAGGGGCGCGGCGGCGACGGCGAGAATCGGCAGCCGCGAAGTGTCGATGCGACTCAGCGTGATGCGTGCCCAAGCTTCGCCGGCAACGCGCGAGCCGCCAAGACGCACGGTGACGCACGCGGCGACCGCCATCGCCACGAGACACCAGACATATCGCCGCAGCACGCCCCAAAACGCCGGCGCATCCGGCGGTTCCGGAATCGAGAGCCATGCCTTGCCCATGCCGCCCCGGGCGAGCACGTCGCCGGTCATGCCGCCGCCGAGCAGTTGGTGCGTCGCAGCGGCCGCTCCCAAGGCCAAAGCGAGCAGTCCCACGGTGCGTTTCCAGCGCTCCAATGCCATGCCGCGGCGAATTCGAACCAGAGCGGTTAGCAACAACGCTCCAGCGACGACTCCCGTCGTGGCGGAAGCCACAACGAACGCCCAATTGTCGCTGCCGGCGAGTACCAGCAAAACGACGCCAATCGCCGCGACGGTTGCGCCGATCCTGCGGCGATCGAACAACAACGACGAAGACGCCAACGCCACGACCAACACGAGCGGACTGGTCCAGGCCATCGTCGACAGCCGCAGGCCGCGATGGACCGGCCATTGGGCATATTCCAATTCGCGATGCGCCAAGCCGCCAATCGACTCGAACAACACGGTGGCGAACACGGCCACAAGAATCGATCGCGTGCTGACGCTTTGCGGCATCCATCGCCGTGCCGCGAGAAACAGCCCACACCATGCGGCGGCGATCACGCCAAACATGAACGCCGTGTAGGGGACCGGCTTGCCGTCGGTCTGCACGGCGATCATCCCCAGCGCGGCTTGAACCGGCGCGGCGTAGCTCGCCTTTTCTCCATCGCGCGCAGCGAGCGGCGAATCGGTCCAGCCGCGATCGAGAATCCGCTTCGCCCGCACGACGTAGAGGTGGAAATCCTCGCTGAACACATAATACGGATTGATGTGGACCGCGAAGAACGTCGCTTCGCGGCCGTCGTTGACGCGATCGGCGGCCGCCGGCGCGAGTACGTCGAGCAGGGCGAACTGCCAGAATCCAGCCGCGAAAACCAGGACCGTGAACAGCGCGACCCAAAACGAGCGGCCGCGCCTCGCTTGCGGTTCGAGTTCGAGCGGCTTCGTCGCAGCGGCAGGCTTCGCACTCTGACGCCCAGTCCGATGTATCCTGGGCCGAGCTTGCGGCGCGGATTTGAGCCGCGCTGAAGAGTGTCGAATCACGGGTGGGCCTCCGATGCCGGCTGAGTCTCCGCCCGCGCAGCACGACGCGAAGCATGGCACATCGGTTATCGTCGGTGCCGGCCGCAAACTTTGCGCAATCGTCAAAGATTGCCGGCGAGAACTGGCTCAGATGCTAGCGACGATGTCGCAACGGCTGGAGCGGACGCCGCAATTCAGCGCGGAGCGATGCCGACCTTGCCCAGAGGCCGCAGACGCACGGGGTCGATCACCGCCTCGACGAGGTCGGCGCCGGGTGCGGCAAAGCGAGCGCGGACGACGCCGAAACTGCCCAGCCGGGCGTCGTCGGCCGGTTCGCCGCGAGCAAACGGAAGGCGCACGCTCGCCGAACCATCGACGCCGCTAAAATCGTCCGGCACGAGTTGCACGGTCCAAGTTTCCAAGACCGGCCGCCGCTCGTTGATGTCGCGCGGCGTCGCCGCCCAGTTCGGTCGCCGCGGCCCAGTCGTGCCGATCAGGTCGACCGTCAATGTCCCCGTTGCCGAAGTTGGCCGGCCAGTGTCGTCGAGCGGCGTGACGAAGGCGACGAGACCGTCGTCGTCGGCATCCGCGTCCCAGTTGGCCAAACGCACGTCGAGCGACAGCGAGCGAACGCTGCCGGCCGGACGAGTTTCGAGCGGGGGACGTTCGAGTGCAGGTCCATCACGCAAAGGCCCATCGAGCGGCGGCGCGCTCGGCGGAGTATCGTCGTGCCTCGGCGCGAGCCGGTCTGCGTCCTCTTTGGAAGCAAACCGGTCGGCGACATTGCGAAATGCTTCGCCCGGCATCGATTCGCCGGCGATGGAAACGTCGACGACGCGCCGCCACGCAATCGGCCGCCACAGTGTGGTTTGGCCGTGTTCGACACGGAGCCAAAGCGTGTCGCCATTCGTGCGTGCGTCGATGAATCCCGCGAATGTCCGACCGCTAGCGACGCGAACGGTCGCCCGAGCGCGCGGCGGCGATTCTTCCGCCGTGGCGTCGGTTGCCGCAGACTGCTGGGCCGACAGTCGCCCCGGCGGGAGCATTGCCAGCGCCGAGAGAAATAGCCCTGCCGCTGCGATCGGCAACCGGGATACGGCAATTGAGCGGATTGTGTCGGTCACGTGGCGGTCTCGCGGCGATGATTGCGTTGCAAAGCGTGCTTTGCCAGGGCGAATCAACGAGACGACGCACGCTTCGTTCCACGCTTCGCGAAACGTCGGCTTGCGACAGACGCAATCGCCGCAGCACGAGACAAGCCAACGCTTTGCGCATTCGATTCGCCTCACCGCGGAAAGCGAACGGCGACTTTTCGCAACACCTCTGGCGTTGAGCGGCGGCAACGCGCGTTGCGTTTCGGCAACGCACGTTGCACGCAGCCGTGACGTAAACTTGAATGCCGCCACGCTTGCCGTTCGAGCGATTTGGCCGAGCCACCGACACGCGCCCGCTGTATGTCGCGCATCCGTATGCCGCGCTCCCGTGCGCCGAGGAATCGATAATGATCCGCTGCTTGCCGATTTCGTCTACCGATCGAACCGGTCGCCCCGCGCGGACGCCGGCCGCCTGCTTTGTCGTCGCGTCGTTTGCCGCGATGGTGCTGTCCGCTGTCGCGGTCGTCGCGATGCTCGGCGGCCTGGGAGGCACGAATCCAGCATGGGCCAAGGCGCAAGATCGCGAAGCCCACTCGGACACCGCCGACAAGAACGACGCAGCCGAACGAGCCGGCGCGGCCGACCGCGTGCGCGAGGGAACGCGATGGCAGCAGGAACGCGGCGTGTTCACACTCGTCGGCGACCGCGTCACGTTCACCAACCAGCGGAAACAGAACTTTGTCGTGCTGGAAAACTTGAATCTGGAACGCGTCGTCCGCACGATCGAGGAGAATCGCACGGTCACCGACGCCGACACGCTGGAATGGAACATCGACGCCACCGTAACAGAGTTCCGCGGCGTAAATTTCATATTGGTCACGCGGTCCGTACTGGTCGCTCGACCACGCGGGACGGACACCGGACACTAACGCCGGGGAATGGCCCTCTGCACTGCTAACGCTTCGAATCTTCGGATATTGAGACGATTACTGGGGCAACTAAAGAAAACACGGAGACACGGAGGAAAAGGGAAAGTAATGAACGATGATCGATGAGTGATGATCGATGAGTGATGATCGATGAGTGATGATCGATGAGTGATGATCGATGAG
>JBBDYI010000056.1:7189-7455 GCA_040901705.1 Pirellulales bacterium
TGATGAATGACCGGCTATGCCACCTTAGGATTGGAAATACCACTCATCACTCATCGTTCGCATATCTTCCGTATCTCCGTGCCTCCGTGTTTCAATGTAATTTGGTAAAATCGTTTGGTCGTGGCCAGCGGCCACTCTGCGACAGACCGCGGAAGTTCCGCCATTTGCCGCCCGGACTTGTGCGTGATTTGCCGTCGGCGGGGGCTTGGAAGCGTGTGGGCGTCATGATTGTGGGTTAATTTGGGTGGTCTTTCCAGAAGGCTTCC
>JBBDYI010000057.1:0-44184 GCA_040901705.1 Pirellulales bacterium
CACCCCCCTATTGTTAGCGCAACCCACGGCAGCGCGCAAAGTGCGACATGCGCCCTCGCGCCCCGCAGCGGCAAAATTGCCGCTGCAATTTCCGCACGCCGTTGCTATAGTCCCCGGCCCTGTCTCTGAGAATCGTCGGTTCCGATCTCGATGCCTGCTCGTAGGCCGCGGAAATCACTTCGTCGCGGCCGCCGAATAAGGGTTTTGCCATGCCGCGGAAAACGACCGCTTGGGCCGCCACGTGCGCCGCCGCCTTGCTCGCGTTGTCGGGCTGCCGGTTCTTCGGCATCGACACCCGACCAGACATCCGCTACGTCACCGAGGGCCAGCGAAAGAACGTCGACGAACCGATGTTCTCGATGCCGGTCGCGGGCACGGGGCTATTCAAACAGTGGCCGATGCGGCTCGGCGCGGAATACGGCTACGCACCGTGGGAGAAGAAGCCGAGCGGCGCGAGCCCGGCCGACGGAGAAGTTGCCGCACGGAAAACGGCCGCGGCAAACGCTACGTCGCATCCGTCGGCGACAACTGGGCAGGCGGCGGGCGGCAACGCGATCGCGGCAAACGCTGCGGTGGCGACAAAAGCGGCCAAGCCTTCTCACCGCGCGACGCCGCGACTGGCCGACGGCGAAGTGGCCGACGAATTGATCGTCACCGCCGGCGACAGCGACGATGCAATCGATGCGTCGCGTGTGGCGACGAACCGGGCGCACGTCGTGGCGGACGATTTCGACCTTCCCGCCGCCGCACGCGGAACGCTCGACTTTCGCTCGCCGTCGACGCCATCGGCTTCGGCGTCGACCACGTCGGCGATCGCGCCACTCGGTGGCGAGCCATCCAGGGTCGCCGCGGCGGTGGTTTCCCGAGCGGGCGTGGCTGCGGCGACGACGCGGCCGCCGAGAGAGGAGTTCCTACCGTGGCGGCCGACCGGCGATGAACTTTCCGACGAAGCAGACGACAGAACGGCGGGCGGAGCGACCGCGGCGGCGACCGACAGCGTTTCAAGCATCGGCTTGCAGCAGCCAGGCGTGTTTTCGGCACGGAAAGCGGTGGCCGTCGCCGCGCCGCGCTCTCAACCGTATTCGCAACCGCGCGCAGTAACAACATCGAGCCGCAACATGCTCCGCGACGAAGCCGTGCAACCGGCTGCTGCCGTGATGCCGATCGAGCAGCCGCGTGCTGCGCCGCTCGGTGCTCCGGCGCGATTGCCAGCCGAATTGATTCCGCCGAACGACGACTCGCTGAACGACGACTCGATGGAAGACAACATATCGGGCAACTCGGCTGGCGGCGTGTCCCGCGAACTGCCGCGCGACATGCCGTTCCGTCCATCGCATCGAGCGGCGGCCAACTGGTCGAACGAGCGAGCCATGCATTCGTACTCCGTTACAGGCGAACGCAGCATGGCGGCGCGGAACGCGCAACCAACGGTCGTCGGGCCGACCGCGAATTACACGTCGAATTATGATTATGACGCCGGCAGCGAGCCGGTATTCGTGACCGCGTCCGACATGGGAGACGAGGGCGTTGCAGTCGCCCGCGAGTACTCGAATCGGTATGCCCAGGCCAGCGGTACATCGGCGTACGGATCGACGGCAAGCAGGCCGAGCATGAGCGGCAAGGGCGAAGGCCAGAAAACATTCCGAGAATCCAACGCCGGCGTTCTCAGCGAATTGGAAGCGGCCAAACGCAATATTCTGCCATAGGGTCAACGGGGCCAGCTTCGACGGCGAGTCCTCCTGCGGGTTTATTGCCGTGGGTTTCTTGTCGTCGAACCGAGCGGCGGGGCAATGACGCCGTTTGCGAATTCCTGCCTCGTCGGCATGCGCTGATTCGCGTTCGCTGCTGCATCAAGCGGTCGCCAAGTGTCCTCGCCACGGCGGCTCGCTTTCTCTTTGCCTAGGACAATCGGGACCTCCTTTTCCCGCGGGCATATAAGGACTTGGACCGCCCGGCCAGACTCGCGCACTTCAGGCGTCCTGCGGGCGGTGATTCTGGAGACGCACCGATCAATCGGCTCAGTACATAATCGCAATCGCACGCAATCGCAGCATGTTGACACTGCGTCTCAGTTGCGGCAGTATCGCGACAGGCCGCTTCCGCGCGATGAATAGCTGCGACAAATCCGAGATGCGCCGCGGCGATGTCGGGCGTGCCGTCTGTCGAGCCAGGAACGAAACCGCAGCCGAACCCTCTCCCGCGAAGACCTTGCCGCGACTAAGGACCATGTCATGGGCAAATCGCTGTGCGAGTTGAAGAAGTCGCTCAAGTCCGACTCCAAAGCGTACTTGCTGCTGATTCGTAGCCCGACGCACGTTTGTCGCAAGTGCGGGCGTTCGGCGAACGGCAAGCGGCTGGTATGCAAGCCGACGAAGCTCGACTAGCGGCATGAGGACGGCCCATGTGGACCTCCCAGCAGCAAGACGCGCGTTACTCCGTCCATGCCAACCGCGACCGTTCATCGCAACCACCGCTCGATTACAAAGCCTCGAAAACAACGCCCTGGAGTTTTCTGAACATGCACCTCGCCCGTCGCTTCGCGTCGTTTATGCTCGCCGTGTTGGTTTGCTCGCTGGTCGCCGCGCCGGCCAGCGCCCACTTTCCGTGGCTGGCCATCGACGACGAGGGGCATGCGCTGTACTTCTTCGGGGAGCATGTCGCCGACCGCACGTACCGCATGCCCGAGCGGATCAAATCGGCCAAGATCTTTCACGTGGACAAGGACGGCAAACGCAGCGAGATCGAGTTCGAGGGCGTCGAAACCGACAAGTTCATCGGCAACCGCTCGGCGGCGAAGATCGCCGAAACCGGTTCGCTCCATTCGATCGCCGAATACGGCATTTACGCGAACACGAAGCTCACCTACTACACGCAACACTTGCTGGGCAAAGACGCCGCCTCGTGGCCGAACAAGCCGGCCGCCGATGTCGCGCTGCAGGGCATCGCCAAAAAAGACACGGACGGCGTAAGCCTGCAAGTATTTTGGCAAGGCAAGCCGCTCGCCGGCGCAAAGGTGCAGCTCTTCTGCGACGAAGGGCACGAAGAAGGCTCGGCCACGACGAACGGCGACGGCGTCGTCCAGTTCACCGCCAAACAAGTCGAAGACGGCCTCAACGGCCTGCTCGTCGGCCACGTCGACAACGACAGCCCCGGCGAATCCAACGGCAAGAAATACACCGGCGAGTCGCATTATCTGACGATCACGTGCCTCGACTGACGCAGCGCGTGACGCAACATGCCGCTCACCCGATTTCCTGCCGCATCATGGTGACATCAAAACCCGCGGTCAGGAACCGGCTTTCGGCAGCCTCGCATCCGCGGGAATATCCTTTCGATCGAGCTTCTGCTCAGCGTCCAGCCGCTTCGACAACTCGGCCACGCGCGCCGGCTCGCTGGCCGATACATCGCGCTTCTCGGACGGGTCGTCG
This sequence comes from Pirellulales bacterium, assembly GCA_040901705.1. Classification (GTDB taxonomy): domain Bacteria; phylum Planctomycetota; class Planctomycetia; order Pirellulales; family PLA5; genus PLA5. The sequence continues at coordinate 3,429 of JBBDYI010000057.1, forward strand.
CCCAGATTGAACAGCTCGCGCTTGCCGTTGCGGCGGTCGATCAGCTTCCAATCGCCGTGCCGCAGGGCGGACCCCTTGCTGTAGGCCCAATAGATCGTCCGCGGCTCGTCGGCCTGCTTCTCGCCGGTCAACACCGGCCACATGTCGCGGCCGTCCCATTGCGGGTTTTCTTCGGCCTCGAATCCAACCAGCCCGCTCAGCGTCGGCATCCAATCGACCGCGTGCATCACGGCGGTCACCTTCCGCGGCGCCAGTTTACCGGGCCAGTTCACGAACGCCGGCACGCGAATCCCGCCTTCGTAGAGTTGTCCCTTTTGCCCCCGCAGCGGCGTGTTGTCCGACAGCACCGGCGTCGGCGGCACTTCGCTCACATAGGCGTTGCCGCCGGAAAGCAAACCGCCGTTGTCCGACGTGAACACGATCAGCGTGTTCTCCCGCTGCCCAGTCTCATCGAGCGCCCGGACCAGCTCGCCGATCTTGGCGTCCAATTGCGTGACGAACGCCGCGAATCGTCGGGCGGAATCGTCCTTCTTCGCATCGTCGTAAAACTTCTCGCCGTCGTAGACTCGTTTGAACTCGTCCGGCGCGTCGATCGGAATATGCACGGCCTGAAACGGCACGTACACGAACCACGGCCGCGTCGGTTCCCGTTTTTGCTCGCGAATCCAAGCCACGGCTTGCCGAGCGACCAGTTCCGTTGCGTTCCCTTCCTCGTCGAACAGCTTGCCGTCGCGATGCCAGGTCTTGGCGTAAGGCCCGGCCCGGTATTGATGCGTCCAAGGATCGACCGCACCGGCCAGCGAGCCGTAAGAATGGTCGAAGCCATAGTGATTCGGTCCCCACTCGGAAAGCACGCCCAGATGCCACTTGCCGGACAGGTAAGTCGCATACCCGCGCGATTTGAGCGCCGAAGCCAGCGTCAACGTTCCCGGCGGCAGCGCGCGGAGATTGCTCGGCGTCAAATCATGCGGACCGAAGCGGCCTGGGTAACGGCCGGAGAGCAGCGCCACGCGCGTCGGCGTGCAAACCGGCTGCACGTAGTGCTGATCGAGCTCGACCCCTTCGCGAACGAGCCGATCCATGTGTGGCGTGCGAATCTTGTTCGCCCCATGCCAGCCGCCGCCATGCCAGCCAACGTCGCGCCATCCGAGATCGTCGGCCACGATCAGCAGGATATTCGGCCGCTTGTCGTCGCTCGGATCGGCCGACGCAGCTCGGTCCGGTCGTGCGGCGACAACGCCCGCCGCGACCGCCAACACGCAGCACCATACAAAACACGGCGAGCGAAAAACTCGCATGAGCGGCAGCGGCCTTTGGCGCAACGGTTCTCGGCAGGGCATTGGAATGACTCCTCGCGCATTTCAAGAAAAAACGGGTTCGGCCACGCACCGACCGTTCCCATTTCCGACCGGCGACTATCGCGCGGGCAGCGCCATTCCTGCGCCAGCCGGCAACGCCGGTAGCCAAAACCCACCGCCGGGTGGAACCACGCCGAATCGGAAATCGTCAAAGCCCTGTGGCGGCTCGATAAACCGCTCTTTCTCCATTCGTAGATCCATTCGCTGCGCGTTGCCACGAGCCGTAAAAATCACCGCCGGCAACACCTGCCACACCCCAAACGCCATCGGCATCGTCTGCCGCGTCGTCATCTCGATCCCGTCCTTCGCGGGCGACAGCGTCGAAATGCTCGGCTGCAAGTGCGGCAAGATCGCCCCCGCCGACGGAAACGCCGACATGTCAATCTCCGCGCCGTCGCGTTGTATCTCGCCCACGAACAAATTCGCCAGCACTTGAGCCACGGGATAGGCCAGCTTGAACAACGCCTTCGTGTCCTGATACGCCAGCATCGTCGGCGGGTTCTCGCTCGCCAGCGCCGCGGCCACTTCCGGCACGGTCGCCAGGCGCTTGGCGTCGCTCTTGCGATTCAAGTAGCTCTTCACGTGCGCCGGATACAGCGACACGATCAACTCTTTTTCCGTCAGACACCACGCTGGCGATACGGGAATCTCGCTGATGCCGCCTCTGCCGAGCAGATTCTTGAAGTTGAGATGATAGACCTTGTTGCCATTCTGGTCGAAGTGCTTGATGGTCACTTTCATATTAGGAATGGCGCTTCCGTCGTCGATGCGTTTCTGAACTTCTTCGGCGAAAAGGTTTACTCGTTCGGCCATCGTGTCCAACGCTTTGGCCAGCCGGTCGTGGTCGCGAACGCTCGCCACCGCCGTCAGCCCCGTCGCAATCAGCCCGCCTTGGCTCGGCGAGTTGTAAATTCGCCACGTATCGCCGACCGCCTGAAACACGTCCTTCGACAGGTCGATTCCCGTATCCTCCTTCATTCTCTCCATCCCACTTGCAAATCGCTCGCGCGACCGCGGGTCGATGGCGCCCACGAACTCCTCGAACGCCCGAAACACCTGCTCCGGATCGAGCCGCATCGCCACCGCCAGCGTCGCGTCGGCTGGAATCGGCGCCAGGTCTTCCGCCGTCAGCGGCTTCCCCGTCAACAGCTTGAAAACTCCTTCCGCCTCGCCGTCGATCGCCACGTGCGACCGCGTCAAACAGCCCTGCTCGTCGAGTCCGGTGACGCTGGCGATATGCGTCACGTTCGCCAAGCCCAGCGCTTTGATCGCCGCGATCACTTGCGGCGGCGCACCGAGTTGTGAGGGCACAGCCGTCAGTTTTTTCACGTTCGCATAAGCAACGCTCGACACCCGCGGCACCTTGTTCCGCTCAAGAATCGCGGCCAGCCATTTCGGCGATTCGCCCCGCGCCCGCTTGACGATCTTCTCAATCGTCCCCTCGCCAACGCCGACGATGAAGTATCGCCCCTTGAAGCCCCACAAGACTTGCGGCGCGCCCGGCCGCGTTTGCAACTGCTTCCACTTCTGCCCGGCGGTTTCGACTTCAGTGAATCCGCCGATGATGTTCTCCAGCGACGCCACGCTCGTCATCAGCTTGGCGGTGTCCTCGCCCGTGCTGACGATCAGCCCCGCCTCGATGGTCGGCCCGCTCGGCCCCAGCCCGATCTCGCCCACATAGCCGGCCGTCGGCTTCGTTAGCAGCGCCTTCACCAGCTTCGGCATTTCGGCGGCGAACACCTTCCGCTGCTCGTTGTCCCGCGCGTCGTGCATCAGCGCCGCGCCGATCGCCACTTCCACCGCGGCGACGAACTTTTGCACCTCCGCGTCGGCCAGCAACTGCTCCGTGTGGTTCTTGCTCGCCGGGTCCGGCTCGGCCATCCCCGCCCACGACAAATAGAACATGCAATCCTCCGGCGCGATCTTGGCGAGCAACGGATCCTCCGCCGCCGGCGGAATTCCCACGGGCAAGCCCGTTCCGCCCACGCCAAACGTCAGCAACATCAACACACCCCAAATCGGTCCCACCATCGTCGATGCCGCCACGGTGCAGCCCTCCGTTTCGAATTGTGAACGCCCCAAGCTCAAGCAAACGCTACCGGACCCGAAGCACGCCGCCGCCCATAAGTCAGCACAAATCCGCCCCCCCGGCACGCGCCCCTTCACTTAGCCACCACAATAAGCCACGGCGTACCGAACGTCTACTTCGACGACCGAACCATCCCCAATCAGTGAACCGCCGCCACGCCCGACTAAACCATACCTATCACCGGTTGGGCGTTACCAAACTTGGCCCCGCCGCCACGTTTGCGGTACATGCCCTGATTGCATTGAATTAGAATACCGGCGGACCCTCGCCGCGCATTCACGCCTCACGCCACGCCGCCAGTCCACCTTCTCACCGGAGCCACGTCGTGCATCGTTCGACCGCCCGCATTGCGCTGCTCTCGCTCAGCCTGGCCACCGCATTCTGTCCGCTGCCGCCCACGGCCACCGCTGCCACGCCCGACGAAGCCCTCAAATCCTTCAAGCTCGCCGACGGTTTCGAAATCTCCCTCGTCGCCGCCGAACCGGACATTCGCCAGCCCGTCGCGATGAACTTCGACGAGCGCGGCCGCCTGTGGGTGGTCCAGTATCTGCAATACCCCGACCCGGCCGGCCTCAAGAAGGTCAAAGTGGATCAGTACATGCGAACCCGCTTCGACCGCGTGCCCGAACCGCCGCCGCGTGGTCCCCAGGGCAAGGACCGCATCACCATCTGCGAAGACACCAACGGCGACGGCCGCGCCGACAAGTTCAAGGACTTCGTCGCCGGGCTGAACATGGCCACCGGCGTCGCGGTCGGCTACGGCGGCGTGTTCGTCGCCCAGTCGCCGTATTTGCTGTTCTATCCCGACCGCAACCGCAACGACTCACCCGACGGCGATCCGCAAGTCCTCGTCGCCGGCTTCGGCATGGAAGATTCGCACGCGTATCCCAACTCGCTACAAATCGGCCCCGACGGCTGGCTGTATGGAGCGCAGGGGAGCAACGTGTGGGCGAAAGTGGAAGTACGAGTGGATGAACATGGTCAAACGTATTCGGGCAGTGGCGTAGAGGGGCTAGGGGCTAGGGACTCGGGGCTAGGGAAGAACGCCGAACCCCGAGCCCCGAACCCCGAATCCCGCTCCCTCGAATTCAACCAATGCATCTGGCGTTACCACCCGCCGACCGGCCGCTTCGAGGTCTTCGCCGAGGGCGGCGGCAACACCTGGGGCGTTGATTTCGATCGCCACGGCGAGATCATCGCCGGCACGAACTTCGGTGGCGTCTGCGGGCTGCACATGGTCCAAGGCGGCTACTATGTCAAAGGCTTCGCCAAGCACGGCCCGCTCTCGAACCCGCACGCCTACGGCTACTTCGAGCACATGCCCTACGCCAGCCCGGCGAAGATCAGCCAGGGCGAACACGTCATGTGCGGCGGCATCGTCTACCAAGGCGGCGCGTTCGGCCCGGAGATTGAGAACCAGTACATCACCTGCGCCCTGCTCCACGGCGCAATCTACTGGCACAAGCTGATCAGAGACCGCTCCACGTACAAGAGCGACTTCGGCGGCCCGCTCGTCACGACCGAAGACCGCGAATTCCGCCCCGTCGACCTCGCCCTCGCCCCCGACGGCAGCGTCTACATCGCCGACTGGGCCGACATCCGCGCGAACCACGTCATCCCCGAGGACACCTGGAACAAGACCAACGGCCGCATCTACCGCCTGGCCAAAAAAGGCACGCCGCGGGCGGAAAAGTTCGACCTCGTCAAGAAAACGTCGGCCGAACTCGTCAAACTCCTCGAACACCCCAACGCCTGGCACCGCCGCGAAGCCGTGCGGCTCCTTGGAGACCGAGGCGATAAGAATACGATCGCGCTGACGGAGTCGATGCTGGTTGATTCGCCAAACAACCGCCACGCGCTAGAGGCTCTGTGGGCGCGCAGTCGCATCGGGCCCTTCGGGGGCGAGAAACTGCTAAGCCTAACCCGACACGAAAACCCAGATGTTCGCGCCTGGGCAATCCGCATAATATGCGACGAAGAACAAGACCAATTCGTAGGAGACGGTAATCTCGCGTCGGCTATTTTGAAGCTTGCGCACGCCGAAACTTCGCCGCGCGTGCGCAGTCAAATTGCCTCATCGATGCGTCGCCTGAGGACTAACAACCTGAGCATTTCCCTTCTCGAAGCGATGGTCTCGCATGACGAAGACGCGGACGATCCGCATATTCCGCTATTGCTATGGTGGGCGGTGCAGTCGCGCCACTTAGCGACCATCGGCGTCGGTCCCATATGTAACTATCCTCTGTGGCTACCGCCAAAGCCCGCGTTTTGGCAGAATTCGATCGTGCGACGACATTTGACCTTGCGGCTTGCCCGTTGGTTTGCCGACGGCAAAGGCGGCGTGGAATTAGCCGGAGTGCTTCTTTCGAATGCGCCTACCGACGCCGATCGCGAACTAGTGCTCCGTGGAATCGATGAGGCCGTGACCACGGTCCATTCGGAGAAACTTTCTCCGGAGTTCAGCGAACAGCTCTCCAAGCTTTGGGCCGCTGGACCTCCAAGTCCGTTGCTGATCCGCGTGTCGTTGAAACTCGGAAGTCGCGAGGCATTCGCAGAAGCGCTCCGCATCGCGGCCAACGACGCGGCGGCCGCACAAGATCGAATCGCCATGCTCGACGCGATTGCGCCCTCGGTCGAGAAGGGCGATGGTGACGCGTTGTTGTCGATCGTCGCCGCAAGCAAGAGCGAAGCGGTGCAACTGAGGGCGCTAGGCACATTGTCGCGCATCGATGACGACGCGATGGCTAATCGCTTGCTCGCCTCGCTCGAAACGATGAAGCCGGTAGTGCGTGCTCGAACGTTATCTATGCTCGCCGCCCGCAAGTCATCCGCCGCGATGTTGCTCGACGCCGTCGCCGCAAAGAAAATCGCCGCCGCCGAAATCACCACCGACCTCGCGCACGTCATCCAGCAACACGGCGACCCGGCCCTCACCGCCGCGCTCGAAAAGCACGTCGGCAAGTTTTCCGCCCAAACCTCCGCCGAAAAGCAGCAGCAAATCAACCACGTCGCCAAGCTCCTCGCCGTCGCGTCGGGCGACGCCGCCCGCGGCAAGCTGCTGTTCGCCAAAACCTGTGGCATCTGCCACACGCTCCACGGCGAAGGCAACAAGATCGGCCCCGACCTCACCACCGCCGACCGCGGCAACCGCTCGTACATGCTTGCCAACGTCGTCGACCCGAACCTCGGCCTTCGCCAGGAATACGCCGCCAGCACGATTCGCACCGTCGACGGCCAAATCCTCACCGGCATCGTCATCGAGCGCACTGACGCCGGCCTAACCCTCGTCGACGCCAAAAACGTCCAGCATCGCGTGGCCAGCGACGAAATCGACGAGATGAAGGCCGCCGAGCAGTCGCTGATGCCGGAGAAAGTCCTCGACCCGCTCAGCGAAACCGAAGTCCGCGACCTGTTCGCCTACCTAGAAGCCGGCGTCCCCCGCACCGACAACCGCCGCTCGATCATCAGCACGTTCGACGCCGGCGTCGACGAATTCATCGTCGCCGACAACGGCGACCGCAACCGTCCCGAGCATCAAGCCACCGGCGGCGCGTCCGGCGGCTTCCTCGTCCTCCGCGACAGCGATGGTGCGGACATGAGGCTCATCGCCCCGCTCAACTACCACGGCGACCTCACGCCCTTCACCGACGGCATGGCCTGGTTCGACGCCAAGACGATCACAATAAATCCCACCGCGCACACCGGCGGCCAACCGCACCCCGTCTTCGGCACGCTCACCATCAGCGACGGCAAAACCACGCTCCAACAAGACCTGTTCCACCCCACCGAACAAGTCCCCACGAAAGAATGGCTCCGCTTCTCCGGCCGCCTAACCGCCCAAGCCTTCGAAACCGACGCGACCACCTTCGCCACGGTCATGAGCAACGTCACCAGCGTCACCATCACCGTAGAAGCCTTTTCCAATGCCCGCGAAACCATCGGCGTCGACAATTTCACGCTGCAAGCGAAGTGATGCAGTTTATCCACAGAGGTCGCAGAGGACCCAGATAAAACAAAACGCAGACATTGCTGTAATCGCCACCCTCAGTATCTGCGAACATCTGCGCCATCTGCGGATGAACGATTGAAGCGACATCTGGCGTGGGCCAAAATGGCTCGAAAACGATCGCCGGACTCTGCCGTGCAGGACTTCGAGGCGCGGTCGGTTCCGCAGAGCATCATCCACAGATGGCGCAGATGCCACAGATGAATTCGGAGCAACGCGACCCGCAGACCCATGCCATCATCGGCGCGGCGCACTTTTCAGCTACGCCTTGAAGCGATTGGCGCTAGTGGCATTTCGCTGGACAGCACGTGGTCGACCGCTAGCGCGCGGCGGCGCGTTGCTCGCAGCCCGCCGTCGTGACGGCGTAGGGCATCGCGGGTCGCGCCAGGTGTGGCGTGTCTCGTCGCGACGAGTTGCGGTTGCGAGGCCTCCTTGGTGGTCGAAACACGGTGGGCGACGATCGCAGCCGCAGTCGCCGGCGCGGCGGCGGGTGCTGGCGAGCCGATCGAGCGGCCGTAGTTTTGAGCCAGCAGCGCGACGTCCTGCCGCGTGACCGCTCCGTCGCCGTTGAGATCGCCCATGACGCGCGTAGCACCCGATGGAATCCCAAAATAGCTTTGCAGAATCGCCAAGTCCTTTAGGCCGACCACGTTGTCGCCGTCGAGATCGCCGACCAGCGCCGGCACGGATTCGACGCTAATAATCCGCACGAAATTTCCACCAGCCGTGCCGTCGGCATCTCCGTCCAGGCGCAAACCGGCCAGATCGTGGATGCTCGAACCGACGTTGCTGAAAACGGTTAGTCGGTACTCGCCGTCGGCGAGCGGCCCGTTCTCGATCGCCAGCTCGACGAAATTCGAGCCAATCGCAAACTGCGGCTGAATCGTGTAGACGACGTCGTTCGCGTCGCCGTAGACGCCGCCCGGCCCAGGACTGCGCAGCTCATAGTTCGCCGGCGCCCGGGCGTCGATTGGATTCACCTCTTCGCTGAATTGGAGCCGAATGGCCCCGACCGGCGCGGCGACCGGCGTGCTGGCAAACACGCCGGTCGGTGTGGAGCCGGCGATTGCCGGGGCCATGGAATCGAAACTCGACCCGCGGAACTCATAGGCCCCGATGTCGGCAAAAGATGGGGCGAGCTGCCACAAAACGGACGGAGCGCCGGCAAGCGTGGCCGCTCCGTCGTACCCCACGGCCAGCACGTAGGCACGCCCATTGCCCATCGAGACGCCAACGGTCGGCGAAAGATTTGCGCCTGGGCGGTAGTCGAACCGAATGCGTCCGTCGCTAAAGAGCGTGGTGGCGAACTGCACGTCGCTGGAATCGATTTCGTTCGTGGCATTCCAACGGAAAGTCACCTGTCCCGCCGTCGATGCGTCGACGAAGATATCGTCGCCGACGGCGTTCGTCCGCACGTTATCCCACAGGGCCGCAATGCGGCGGACGTTCTTGAACTTGGCGGTGTCGTTCGCTCCGTCGCCAGCGCCGCTCGTCGTGCCGAACTGGAGAAACCCTTCGGTGGACACGTACACCGTCGTGGCGCTGCCGTCGTAAAACGGAAAGGCGAACGGCAGCGTGTATGTGGCGAAGCTGTCGTTGGATCGCCAGTTTTGCGCCACGCCGGTGGCGGCAAATAGACTCGACGCGAGCACAGTCGGTGCGTAGTCGCCGCGACCGGCGTTGACTTTACCGGGGTCGTCGCGTCGCGGTAAATCGTCGATGTCGAATTCCTGGGCATTCCATCGATCGCCGCGATCGATGGCGGGCGAACCGGCTCGCAAGTAGAAGTTGTCGTCGCGCCCGCGATCGACGGTCGTATAGCCGAGTGCGTTGTCCGATCCGTCGCGATCGACGAACAGCGGATCGGCCGCGAGGCTGGCCGCATCCAGTCCCGATGCCGTTCGCCAATCGGCCAGTGTATGTCGCGGCGCAGAACCCCAGAACCCCGCGTGGGCGTTGGGATCGGCGCTGAGATGGATCAAATTATAGTCGCTCGCGATGTTCGACTGGCTGTTGGCCGCGACATAGATTGCGTAGCCCGAATCGATTGCGAGGATGTTGTTTCGGACGGCCATTCCCTGCGAGACATTGGCGAGGCGAATGGCCTCGCCGACCGGCTGGTAAACCGTGTTGTCGACGATCTCGCCGCCCGCGCCGAACGAGCGTTCGATGTAAATGCCCTGGTTGGCGTTGGCATATACGAGGTTGTTGGCGATCCGTCCATTGAAGCCGGAAGAAGGATCGCCGCTGATGCCGATGGCATTGGAGTAGACTTTGTTGCCCAAGACCTGGCTTACGCCATAGACACGAATACCGACGGCGTTGCCAAAGGCGCGGTTGTTCTGGACCGTCTGGACGACGACGTTGCTCGACGCTCCGAGCAAGCCGATGTTGTTGTTGTAAACAACATTCTCCGTGGCCACGATGGGTTGCGATGTGGAACGGACTTGAATCCCGATTGCCCCGGCGGCCAGGTGCTCGTATGCCGTGTTGCCGGTGACTAGCACCTGGTTTTGTCCGAAGATGCCGATCGAGATATTGCCGTGTGCCCGATTGCCGCTGACGAGGATGCGATCGGCTACGGTGCCAAAATAAGTCGTCGAGATACCGACGAGCTCTCCAAACACCTCGTTATTCTCGATTCGTGCGCGCGCCGCTTCTGCGTAGATGCCCGCGCTGGTGGTGCCCGTGTTGTCGTGCACGCGGTTGCCGAGGATTCTGGCGTCTGGGTTTCCGGCACCGATGTAAATGCCGTACGACGATGAGGCGGTATTCGCGAATACTTCGCTGGCGGAGACGGTCAGTCGGTCGCTCTGTACGCCGGCAGCGGCGTAGACGCCGATGGTGCCGCCGGTGATCGCCAAATGGTCGAGCGTGACGTCGTCCGCTCCGGTTAGCTCGAAGACAAAGCTACTGGTAGTCGTGTTGCCGCGGTTGAACAGCGCGGTCGCTTGTGCTGCCTGGCCGGCGGGAGTGGCCCCTGGCCCCTCGATGCGTACGCCGCTCGCTTGGGCGTCGAACACGAGGTTGCGATAGAGTCGGTACGTGCCCGTATCCACGTGAACGATATCGCCCGCGTCGAGATCGTATGCTGCCAGCAGCGCCCGCAGGCTGGCCATCGGCGCATCGGGCGACTTTCCGCTGTTGAAGTTATTGCCGACAGCCGAGGTGAACACGTCGCCGGCCGTGGAGCCGTCGTTGAGGTAGTACTGACTGCCGTTGTTGGCGATCAGGAACGCAGTATCCGAGATGTCTTGCGCGAGAGTAACGTTGTTCGAGCGGATTCCAATCAGGGCGGTGTTGCCGACCGTCTGAGGTCCGGCGGTCCAAAAGTATTCGCCTCGACCGTACTGATCCATGCCGACGCCCGCCGCGATCGTGGTCCACGTCGCGCCGCTGTCGGTGGAAAGCGCGATGTCAACCGTTGGATTGGGCACGCCGAGCGGATTTGCTGCAGTTATTTCGATGCCTGTTACAAAGGCTCCGTAGGTGTTCGTGGGATTCACCATTTCTAGCGAGATACCGCCGCCATTGTTGGCCGCGATGTCGAACGAAAGCGTGGTGGCTTTGTACTGTCCGCCGGCGGCGGCGAAGATGTCGAATCCCGTGCGGACCGTGACGCCGTTGAGCTTGATGTCGAACAGGCGTTGTCCGGGACCGGTCAAGCCCGGTTCTACGAAATGCAGCCGGACCGTGTAGCTGCCGTCGCTCGCGGGAATGGCATAGGCAACCCGGTTTCCAGCGCCAAAGCCGCCGTAAGTTCCGACCTGATACGTCGACGCCGGCGCGGGATTGGCAACGCCGGCCAGATTGACGGGCGTGGTGAACGAAAACGTTTGACCGGCGATTTGGTAACTGTTGGCGCTCCAGCTACCCGATCCGTTGCCGCTGGCGTCGATCAATGCGACGGCACGCGAGGGCGTCAGGCCGGCGCTATGCCATTGGATCGGAATGGACTGGCCGGTTTCATATTTCTCTAGACCATTCGGCGCGAGAACTTGCACGAACTGGCCGGGGCTGGTCGCGGCCAGCGGTGTGTTGCCGGTGTGACCGAGATTGACGCGGCTTCCGTTTGGTATCGGTTCGGCGGCGTCCGCGCCGCGGGGGTCGCCCGCGTCGATCGTCCGCGACGTCGTCAGCACGCGGAAGTTATCGTCCAGCCCTCGATCCAGGTTGACGGCGCTGTCGTAACCCAACACATTGTCGGCGCCATCGATATCCACGAATTGCGGATCGGCGACGATGCTGTGTCGATCGAAGCCTAACTCGTAGAACCAGTCCGCCTGGCTCGTAAAATCGCGATCCTCCCAGCGTCCGAGCTTGCCCGTGCCGGCGAGGACGAAATCGTTGTAGTCGCTGGCGAAACCGATTTCGCTATCCGCGGCGACGTTGATCGCATAGCCCTGTGCGACTCGCAAGATATTGTTCTTGATCGACAAATTGGCTGCGGAAAACGTCGTCACGAACTGGTCGGGATGAGGTCCGCCGACCTGTATCGCGTCGCCGGTCGTCGATTGATAGATGGTGTTGTTCTCAATCCGTCCGCCGCTGCCGCTCCAGACCCAAATGCTGTCGTTGGCATTATCGTAAAGGAGATTGTTGAGGATCGCATCATTGTTCTGCATGCGGACGCCAAGCGCGTGGCCATAAATCGTGTTGCCGACGATCAGATTGGCGCCGCCGGCTTGGATGCCGGTGTCGCGGTTGTGATAGATGCGATTATTGCGAATCGTACTCGCGCCGGCGTCGATGCCGCGGTCGTTGTCGTGAGTTACATTATCGACAATCGTCGCCGATGACGCCGAGATGCCATAGCCGATCGACCAGTGATAGCCTTGGTTGAAATACGCTTCGTTCTGCGACACGACGACATTGTTGGCGGCCCGGATGCCGGAATAGTTGTGGTGGACGAGATTCCCCATCACTTCGATCAAAGCGTTTCCACTAGCGCTAATGCCCAAATCGTTCCCATACACCTCGTTGTCGCGAACGACGCTCTTGTTTCCACTCGGTCCACTGGAATTGATGGTTATTCCCGTGCCGCCGAAACCGGGAACGTTGTTGGTGTACAGCACGTTGTCGTGGACGATCGTCCCTACGTTGGACGACGCGAAAATGCCGCCTTGCTGGTTGACGAACAATCGGTTCCCTTCGATGCGGCTGTCGTCGTTGAGCGGCCCGATGTAGATGCCGATCTTGGAATTGCCGTGGATCTCGCTGGAAGTGACGGTCAGTCGATCGCTATCGGTCGAATCGACCGCCACGATTCCATACTCACCACCGGTGATATCGAGCGAATCGAGCGTGACGTCGTCGGCGCCACTGATTTGAATCACGAAGCTGCCGACTGTCGTGCTGCCGCGGTTCAGCATGGCAATGCTGGTGGAGCCGACGGCTCCCGGTCCCTCAATGCGGACGCCGCTGTCGGTCGCGTCGATGACGACGTTTTTCACGAGGTTGTAGACGCCGGCGTCGACGTGGATCACATCGCCGAGGTCGAGGTTGTAAGCGGCCAGCAAAGCCCCGAGGCTCGCCATCGGCGCGGCGGGTGTTTTGCCGCTGTTGCCGTTGTCGCCAATCGCCGTCGTGAACACATCGCCCGCCGTCGAAGCGTCGTTAACGTAATAATGTTGGCCCGCGCTGGCGATCAAGAATGCCGCGTCGGAACTGTCGCTCGGCGTGATCCCCGCGTCGGCGGTCACGCGAATCGTATAGCGACCCGGAACGATGCTCGCGGGCATGGTCCACAACAACGCACCGTCGTTGGGCGTTGCATCGGCGATGACGATCGCGTCGTTCGTTCTCTCCTGCACCAACTCGATCTTGGCCGTGCCGAAGTCTTGCCGCGAATAGTGCGTGGCAATCTGGCCCGCGGCAAGGGCCGTGCCGTACACGGAGAATTCATCGATGCGCCCCTTCCAGAAATAGCCTCCCTGGCCGCGGCCAATCTGCAGCGGTTGTGCGCTCGAGTTAATCGGCGTGCTATACGCCGCGGATGCGGCCAGATTTCCATTCACATACAACTTGATGGTTGCGCCGTCATAGGTTCCGGCGACGTGCGACCAAGCCCCGGTTGCGACGCTTGCTTCCACAAACCCGCCGTTGTACTGATTGATGAAGAACCGCAACTTGCCCGCGTTCCAGTACATTCCATAACCATCGTTCCACGAGTTGCTCGTGCTTTTCATGGCGAGCGTGGAATACGTAGTGATCGTCGCGTCGGGATTGATCCACGCTTCGATCGTCATCGCCGCCGTGTTTAGCGCCGGAGAAACCGGCACGCCGACGAAATCGTTAAGTCCGTCGAATTGCGCGCCGAGATTCACCGGATCGCCGGGCGTCGCGCCCGTCACTCCGAGCGTGACTCCGCCGGTATACGTTCCGTGCAAGCCACTCGACGACGAATCGTTGGCGGTCGTTCCCGTCGTTTCGTTCAGCCGATAATAGACCGCCGGTCCATCCGCCAGCACGGAATCGGGAGCGTACGTGAACGGCAGGCCCGCTTGCCGCCACTCGATCGCGATCGGTTGATTGCCTTCGAACTTTTCCAGACCGTTGGGCGCGAGAACTTGCACGAACTGAGCCGGGCTGGTCGTCGCTTCGGCGGTATTCCCGGTATGTCCCAGGTTGATTCGCGCCCCGTTCGGCGCGGGTTCGTTCGCGAATGGGTAAACGAGACTGCCGGCATCGATCGTCGGCGAGCTTGGCGTGACATGGAAATCATCGTCGGCCGCGCGGTCCCCGACCACTTCTTGAATGCGAATTGCGTCGGCTTGCAGTTTGCCGGGACCGGCCAATTTGACGCGGAGTCGATCGCCGGTGACCTTCACCGTTCCGAGGCGATTCCAGGAGACCCCTTGCGCGTCGGTGAAATCATTCGGCACGGCGAGTAAATCGCGAACCGCCCAACGAACCGCGAGGTCTCCGTCGAAAATCGAAAACTCCGCGGCGCGGGCGTTGCCCGGCAGCGAGGTCCACAACGCGGCGACGCTATACGAAGCGCCGGGGGTAAGACCCGTGAACTCCCAGGTCGCGGCACCGAGATCGGTGTTCGCCGGACGAACGTGATAGTCGCCATCGCGTCCCGCCGGAACCCAATTGAATCCCTCCTTGCTGAAATTCGCGTCGCCGTCGTCAACCGTCGTGCCGTAGATCGTCGCGGCATCGGCAATGACGTTGGCCGCGCTGCCGACGCGCAGAGTTGTGGCCAAGGTAACGGAAGAAACACTGACGAAACCTGCTTGCGCGTAGACATTCGGAAAGCCGAGATGCAGCGACCCAATCGCATGCACGCCGCTGCCGGCCGTTGATTGGTCGATCGTAGCGATCGCGCCCGAAAAGTTCGCCGTCATCGGCACATTGAAAGGGCCGGAACCGGTGTTGTATGTGACCGTGTACGAGGCCGAAGTCGTATGCGTGTAAGTGGCGCTGCCGAGGCCCGGATGGGCGACCCAAGATGCGGAGACCGGCACATCGATGAACAAATTGCCGGCAGCCGGATACGCACTGGAACCGGTAAAAACCCATCGCGCCGTCGCCGATTGGGCGTTTTCCAAGAAATCGCCGCTTGCGCCGTTGGCTTGCGCGACATGTTGCCAGGGACCAGAAACGGTAAAACCGGCGGCGCCGTTGTCGATGATTTGCGGCAAACCCACTTCGGTCGCGCGATAACCGATCGTGCCGTCGACGCCGACCGGGCTGACGAACTGCGGATCAGACGTCTGGCTGTGCTGATCGAATCCGAGTTCGTAATACCAGTCGGACAGGCCGGTGAAATCGCGGTTTTGCCAGCGCGCGAGCTTGCCGCTGCCGGTGATATGCAGGTTGTTGTAGTCGAGCGTCGAGCCAACGCCGCTATCGGCGGCGAAATTCATCGCGTAACCTTGCTCGACGTGCAAAATGTTGTTGACGATCGTCGTCTGGTTGGGAGCGAACGTCGAGACGAAGAACTCGGGATGCGGCCCGCCAATTTGAATCGCGTCGCCGCCGCCGTTTTGGTAGATCGTATTATTCTCGATGCGGCCGCCGGATCCGTACCACACCCAGATGCCGTCGTTCGCATTGTCGTAAACCAGGTTGTTGACAAATTGGGCCGTCCCCGCGACTCGTGCGCCGACGTTGTTCGAATAGAGGACATTCGACTGAACGACGCCCCCCGACGCGGCGATTCCGACGACGCTGTTGTTGTAGGCGCGGTTTTTCTCGGCAATCCCGCTGCCGCCGATGTCGATTCCCGTCTGATTGTTGTAAACGACATTATTGCGGACGGTTTGCGCGCTGATTCCCGTGGGGTTGTCGTGAACGGTGTTGTCGGTCACCAGCGCGTAGACATTGGCCTGGATTCCCGTAAAACGACTATCGTGGACGTCGTTTCCGCTGACGGTGATGCCGGCATTGCCCGTGTTTCCATTGGCAACGATGCCGGTGGTGACGAAATAGACGCTGTTGTCGGTAATGGCGTTGGGTAGCGAGGCATTGAACAAGCTCCAGACTTCGATGCCCGAGCCGTAGTACATATTGAATGCCGAGTTATTGCTGACAATCGCGCCGCTGGCGGACGCTAGATATACGCCAATGCCGTAGCCATCGAGGCTGCCGAAGATGCGATTGCCGCGGATGCGCTGATTCTCGTTCGTCGCGTCCATCGTGACGCCGCCGCGGTAGTTATTGTAGATTTCGCAATACTCGACCGTGACGCCGTCGCTATCGGCGCCACTGAGCGCGACGACCGCATACTCGCTGCCGGTCATCGCGAGATGCGAGAGCGTGACGTCGTCCGCACCGGTGAACTGGAATATATAGCTGCCGCCGGCGGTGTTTCCGCGATTGAGCACCGTGCGGAGACTACGATTATCGGCAAACAGATCTGCGTTGTTTGCCAGAGTGGCAGTGTGAAATCCTTCGATGGTGACACCCGAATCGTCGGACGCGATCAAGATGTTCGCCGTCAGATTGTAAATGCCCGCGTCGACGCGGATCGTATCGCCCGGACCGAAGTCGTAGGCCTCGAGCATCGCGCGGATCGACGCCTTGGGCGTGGCTGGCGAGAAGCCGTCGTTGGCGTCGTTGCCCGGCGCGGTGGTCCAATCTCCGGCTTCGGCGGTGGCGTCGTTGACGTAGTAGATATTGACCGGCGCGGGGATGGCGAAGGGGTTGTTGCTCGTGTCGGATTGATTACCGGCGTCGAGTCGCGTGACGCGGACGCGGTAGTTTCCTGGGGTAAACCCGGCCGGAATCGCCCACACGAATTCGCCGTCGTTGGCAGTTGGATCGGCGATGACCAACTGCACGGCGTTGTTGGCGTCGATCAATTCGAGACGGACGTCGCCGGTCGCGTCATGGCTTCGCCAGCGGATCGGGAAGCTTTGCCCCGCCGGCCAAACTTCGCCGCCGTCCGGCAACGTCACCAGCACGTATTGAGCGGGGCTGAGCGACGCGAAACTCGTGTTGCCGTAAGCCCCGACGTTGATAAAGCCGCCATTGGGACTCACTTCGTTGCCGTAAGCATCAATCGCCAACCCGCGGTCGATCGCCGGCGACTGCATGCCGTCGGTCGTGACCGCGCCCGCCGGCATTTCGGGCAAGCCGCTGACGACTCCCAGCACCGGCGCAAGCGCCGCGCCATGGTAGCTGCCGTACAGGCTTTGTTCGTGGAAGTCGACGAAATCGACGAATAGCGGGTTTTGCGACAAGCTGTTCTGGTCGGTAAACGCGGCGTTTCGCCAGGCATTGAGCGTGGCGCGTGCGGCGCCTTGCCAACTGCCGATTTGGCCGCCGCCCGTGGCGTAGAGCAAGTTGTAGTCGCTCTGAAAGCCAATCTGGCTGTTGGAAGGGACCGAAATCGCAAAGCCGCCGCTCGCCCACAGAATGTTGTTGCGCAATTGAACGCCCGACACCTGGCCTTCGACGTGAACCGCGTCGCCGGCGGTCTGGTAGACAGTGTTGTTGACGACGCTCGCCGAGCCGCGGAGGCGAATACCTTGGCCCGTGTTGCCGTAAACGACGTTATTGCTTATCGAAGCACCATTGCTGACAGCTTCGATACCAACGCCCAGTTCGGGATTCAACTCGGCGCCGTTGGCGTAAACCACATTGCCGATGGCGACTCTTCCGCCGCCGACGCGGATTCCAACGGTCTTGTTGCCGTAGACGCGGTTGTTTGCGATCAGCGAACCGCCGCCGTCGATGCCGGCGTAATTATCGAACACGACGTTCTTGGCGGCCGTGCCGGCTGTGTAGATTCCGGCCCTGCCGGCCGTGCGTTGCCCCGAAACCGTGTTGCCGAGCACCAGTGCCGTTGCGTTGTAGACTTCGATGCCGTAGCCCGCATTGTCCCGCACGATGTTGCCGCGGCCGGCGGAAAGGTCTTCGTTGCCGACGACGGTCGGTCCGCTGTAGTTCGTGAAGATGCCGCTGCCGCGGTTGTCGTGGACGGTGTTCCCTTCGATACGTACGGTGTTCGTGGCGGCCGCACCATAACTGACGCGGATGCCAGCGTCCTGATTGAAGCCGATGTCGCCGTCAAAGATATGTTCGATCGGCCCGTCGACAGAGATGCCATAGCGTCCGTTCGCCGTCGAAGTGATGCGATCGAGCGTCGATCCAGCGGCCGTCGACTCGATGCGCAACCCGTCCAGACTTGCATGCGCAGCGGTCAATCGATCGCCGACGAAGTTCTCGCTGCCGTTGCGAATCAGCAGGCCATAAGTTCCGCCGTCGGTCGCCAGGCGGGTCATGGTCATGAAATCCGCATCGCTTAACTCGATGACGGGCGCGAGGGCGAACAGTGGATTTGCGAGGTGGAACAGGGCGGTCGCGCCCGGCGCGGTCGGCCCGGTCATCACAAAGCCTTCGTCGTCCCCTTGGCCGGCGAGGTTCGTAATCAGAAGCGAACTGAAAAGAGCGTAGTCGCCTTGATCGACGTGGAACGTATCGTTTGCAGCGAGGGAATAGATGCGCAGGACATTGTTCGGCAGCGGCTTGGGCGCGGACGCAATCTTGCCCGTGTGGCGGTTGTTGCCGGCCGTCGCGGAGCCATCGCGATCGTTGATGTAGAAGTCGGTGGTGTTTTCGGGAACGCTAAAGGACTCTGCACCGCGGTCGAGCGCGACGGTGTCGCCCACCAGTTGTACTTGGATTCGCAGGCCGTGCGTGCCGTAGCCGATGCCGCTGTTGACCGGACTCCAAAAGAACTCGCCCGTGTCCGGCGCGACGGCGGCGATCGTCGTCAGCAGCGCCGGCCCTTGCGAACTGTCCTGGTACAGACTGATGCGGACGGGCGACTCGGCGGTATTCCCGAAGCTCTCCCAGCGGATCGCTTGCAGCTTGTCCCGCTCCCAATCGACGTACAGATCGGGCGAGCGCAGCGCGATATGCGCCGCGGGCGCGCCGTCGAGCGGCACGTCGGCGGTTGTGTTGCCAAACGCGCCGATGTCGGGTGCCGACGTGGCGGATACCACGCGAACGAACGCGCCGTCCAGAAAGCTGTCGCTGGTCGCACCGCTTAGCCGCACCGACTCGAAGCGATACACCATCGAGCGCGTCCCCGCGGGCACTTGCACCCGCGAACCAACGAGTTCCCAGCGGTCGGTCGTGTTGATTGCGACGGCGGTTGCCGTGTGCAGCAACACGCTGCTGGCGTTGTAGAACTGCAACGTTACCTGGCCGAGATCGCGCGGCGTTTCGGCAGCCGAGCGAATGCGCCCGCCAAAATCGGCGACTAAGTCCTGCGAATCCAACTCGGCCGCGGTAAAGCCTTGCGTCAGTAGATTGATTGTCTGTTCCGCAAAGCCTGTGGCCGCACTGCCGCCGGTAAAATATCGGCCGCCGTCGAATGGGGCCGGCGATGCGGTGCGCGTGGTCGCGGCGGGGTTCGTGTTCCAGCCGGTTAGTAATCCCTCGAAGCTGCCATTGGCAAGCAAGTTCGTAGCCGCCGCGGGCAGACCCCGATCCGCCCGCGGATCGCCACCATCGATCGTCGGGCTAGAGAAGCGTTGGCCGGCTACGAGCGCGAAAGTTCGATAGTCATCACGCGCTTTGTTTACGAAGCGCGGTTCGGTCCGATGTGGGTTGACGGCCGTTCGCCCGATGGAATGGAGATCGAATTGGGCGACATCCTGCTGCCAGTCGAGGATGTCCGTGAAGGCAACACCGCTCCACTGCACGAGCTTTCCGGTTCCCGAGGCGTGCAGATCGTTGTAATCGCTGAAGAATCCGGTTTGGCTGTCGCTGGCCACGAAGATATCGTAACCCCCTTCGCTCCACAGGATATTGTTGCGGATTTCGACGTTGCTCGATCCGCCGTCGATTCGGATCAGATCCGCGGTGGCCGAATACATCGTGTTTTGAACGATTCGCACATCGCTGCGGCCGGTGACTCGCAGGGCCGCCTCTGAGCTGCCGTACATCACGTTGTGCGTAATGAGCTGGCCGTTGATGGCCGAGATGCCGGTCGCGTTGTGTCCGATGCGGTTGTACTGAATCGGACCGGTGAAGTTGACACCCACGGCGTTGCGTTCGATGAGATTTGCGAATGCGAAGTCGTTGCCGCCAAGCACGCCCGTGCCGGCGACGCCAACGGCGTTGTCGAACACGTGCTGGTTTTGCATTTGCCCGGAAAGCTGAACCCCCGTGGTGTTGGCGTAAATATCGTTGGGCTGGGTCGCTGCGACGAACCCCAAACCTTCGAGCGTTCCGGCGACCGT
Organism: Pirellulales bacterium; assembly: GCA_040901705.1. Classification (GTDB taxonomy): domain Bacteria; phylum Planctomycetota; class Planctomycetia; order Pirellulales; family PLA5; genus PLA5. Next base: position 23,586 of record JBBDYI010000057.1, read on the forward strand.
GCTCGCCACTCCCGTAGTGTTGTGATGGACACGATTGCGGCTCAATGCGGCCGGCGCGTCGTACTGCACGCCGATCGTTGCGCCGCGAATCTCGTTGGCTTCGACCGTTCCCGCGAACGGAGCGCCAATGCTCAAGCCCGTGGCGGTCGCGGCAATCACGTTGTTGGCGATGCGCCCGCCGGAGTCGGCTTGCACGTCGATTCCGGTGACGCCGCTGAACTGGTTGTCGCGAACCTGGACGTCGCTGGCGCCGCCGGGACCGAACCGCAGTCCAGTGACGCCGGCCAGCAGCGAGTTGGTGACGAGCGCCCGATCCGAACCTGCCGCCAGCGTCAATCCGTCGCCGGCAATGCGGCTGGAGAGCACTTGCGCGTCGGTGGCGGCGCTGAGTGTCAGTCCGGCGTCGAAAGAGACGTTTCGCGCCGTAAACCGGGCCGCCGCCGTCACAGCGACGACCGCGCTGATGTTGAACGCCTCGAACGTCACGTCGTTCGCCGATACGGTAACTGCGCCGGTGACGCGCGGCGCGAGGATCGCACCACCCTGCAAGGATTCGGGAATGCCAGCCACGAGGACTCCCGCGTCGTCGGCCGCGATTGCGAAACCGGCGACGCTTCCGTAAACGTAGATCAAATCGCCGGAACCAAGATCGTTGCCGTCGAGAATCGCCTGGACGCCGTGCGTGGCGTCGGCGACAAACACGCGCGTCGCATCGAACCGGTTTCCAAGCACGTATACCTGCGGAGCGACGCTTGGCGAAGTGGCCGATCGTTGTGCGTCTTGCTCCGTCCAGACGATGTTGGGATGGCCTGCCGCATCGACGGCCAGGCGAACGTTTGCCACGCCGCCGGTTGTGCTCGTCACGCCTTCGTTCGGAATGTTGGCGGCCGGGGCGTCGAAATTCGTTCCGTCCCATCGACGGACGTAGATTTCGGCCGATTGATCGTCGGCCTGCCCAGGTCGCGATTCGCGCCAAAGATCGGACCACGACAGGTACAACTCGTTTCCGCCCGCGGACAGTTGCGGAGACGTGGCGCGGCCGTTGGACTGCGAAATGCCGCGGTTGTCGCCAATACGCTGCCATGCCGCGCCGCTGTAATACGCGGCAAACACTTCGGCGGTGTTCACCGAGGAAACGATCGGGTCGCGAACCGTCTCCTGCCACGCCAGGTAAAGCCGGCCTTGGTGATAGACCAACGTCGGCGTGGAACTATCGCCGGCCGTTGCGCTGACGCCTGCGCTCGATGCCGACCCGCCCAATTCGTTCCAGACACTGCCGCTGAACTCGCGCAGTTGCACCTGCCCCGGAAATCCGGCGGTCCACGCCACGGAAACTTTCGTCCCATCCGTTGCCAAGGCGATGTCCCGCGCGCCGCCGCTGGCGACCGCCAGTCCAGAAACGCCCACGCCGGTGGCCTGCGATGCGCCTCCCAGACCGGACCATACGCCGCCGCTGAATCGCCGCGCGAACGCATTCGGCGCGCCGCTCGACGAATCGAGCCACGCCACGACGGGGCCAGCGGCGGTAAGGACGATCTGCGCCGCGTCGGCCGTTCCCGTCGCGCTGATCCCGCCTGCCGACAACGACGATCCCAGCGCGACCCAACCGCCGCTCCCGGCGTTGGCGGCGGGATCGAAGCGCGCCGCGCGGATGTTGCTGGCGCTGCCCGTCGAATCGGTCCACACGACGATGGGCTGTTGATCCGCGCCGAGCACGATGCTCGGCCGCCGCGACGAACCGGTGGTGTTGCTGACGCCGCCGCCGCTGGCGCTGCCGGCCAATTCTTGCCAGGCGGATCCGGCCGAATGCCGCGCGACGTAGATCTCATAGTTTCCGTGCCGATTGTCGACCCACGCCACGTACTGCGAACCGTCAGCGGCCACGGTGATGCTGGATTCCATGCCGAATCCCGGGCTGTTGCTCAGTCCGCCGTCGCCGGCGGATCCGCCGAACTCGGTCCAGCGTCCGCGGGCGTCGGCGCCTTGTGGCAAAGATTGTCCCGACAGCGCGATGCCCTGGCCAACAATCAGCGTGGGCGGCGGAGTCGGAGTCGGCGGAATGAAATCGGCGGGATTCGCGCCTTCTCCACTGCCGTAATCAACGAGGTCGCCGCCGCCGCCATCAAGGGCATCATCGCCGCCTTCGCCGAACAACAGATCGTTGCCGCCTTGTCCGAAAAGCCGATCGCGTCCGCTGCCCGGCTCGCTGCCGTTGGTGCCGAAATCGCCGTAGATGTAGTCGACAGCGTTATCGTCGCCCGCGGCGGATGCCCGATAGCCGTAGATCACGTCGTGGTCTGCGCCGCCGATCAACAGGTCGCTGCCGCCGTCGCCCGAGATCGTATCGTCGCCGCCGCCGCCGTCGATCGTATCGTCGTCCGCGCCGCCGTCGAGAATATCGTTGCCGCCATTGCCGTAGACGCGATCTCGCCCGACGCCGCCGCTTATCGAATCGCCGCCATCGTCCGAACCGCGCAAGATTTCGTTGCCATTGCCGCCATCAAGCGTGTCGCCAGCGCCGCCGCCGCCAAGTATCTCGTCGTCTCCGTCTCCGCCGATGAGCAGGTCGGTCCCCGTGCCGCCATCGAGAAAGTCGTTGCCCAGTTCGCCGTTGAGCTGATCGTTACCGCCCTGGCCGAATAGTTGGTCATCGCCATCGCCGCCGGTGATGGTATCGTTGCCTTCGTGCGAGCCGTAAATGGTGTCCGCATCGGCGTCGCCCTCGAGCCGATCGCCCAATCCGTGGCCCGCGTAGATGTAATCATTTCCCGCGCCGCCACGGACCCAGTCGCTGCCGATTCCGGAATCGACGCGGTCGTCGCCGTCGCCAGCCTGAATATTGTCGGCGCCTCCCATGCCAAACACGGTGTCGTTGCCGGGTCCGGCGTCGATGACGTCGCCGAAATACAGACCGTCTAAAAAGTTCGCATCGGTGTCGCTGCCCGCATCCGATCCGACGATCCAGTCGTCGCCGTCGCCGCCGAACAGTTGGTCGCCAATTCCGCCGCCGGCGAGGATCACGTCGTTTCCGGCGTCGCCCCAAAGCATGTCGGCCGCCAACCCGCCTTGCAGGAAGTCGTCTCCGTCGCCGCCGTGCAGTTCGGCTGGCGAAAGGACGGTTCCCCCCAGCACGATCATGTCGTTACCGTTGCCGCCGTCGGCGAAGATTCGCTTGACGCCGCTGAACTCCTGCACGTACCCGAACGCACTCACACGGACCGTTTCGCCAGTCGGCGAGTTGGGCGAGCCAGCCAGATGTTCGACGGTGAACTGCTCGTTGAGCTGGCCAAAATGAACGGACCGTAAACTGGCATATGGTCCCATGAACAGCGTCAGCGTGCCGTCCGCCGCCGCCAGCGGTGCGCCCGTGATGGGGTTGCCGGCGAGCGTAAAAGTCTGAGCTTCGATATAGGTTGTGTAGTCCAGCCGGTCGTCGTGTTCGTCGCCCCCGCTGGTTGGATCGACCAATCCTTTGGAGTCGATCTGGTACTTGAGATTGGCCCAGTCATTGTAGTCGGTCAGCGTTTCGTTGAGCGACGGCGTCGGGCCGCCGAGGCGGTTAATATCCGGGGGGATACACGTCGGGGGCGCTGGCGGCACCGGTGCAGGACAGACCAGGGTATCGGTCGTATCGCCGTCGTTGTTCCAATCGACCGCTCCATTTTCGGCGACCACCACGGGCGTAACGGCACCGGTCGCGGGATTGACGAAGCTGAACTGCGTTTGATGCCCGACATGTCCTCCGATACCGGCCGATTCGACGAGATTGTTTTCGTTGAGCGCCGGAAATGTGCCGATCGAATAGTCAAAGTCCCAACTGGCATCGAACAAGGCGTTGGAAAACTGCCACGTATAGTTCATCAAGCTGTGGTAGTTCGGCTTGTAGTTGCTGCCGTCGCCGCCTCCGTGACCTAGACCCAGCGCGTGTCCAAACTCGTGCATGAACGTGGCGGATTGCTGTTCCTCCGTGCCGCCAATGGTGGGCCAATTTCCCAGCGTCACCATGAAGTTGGCGTTGCTGTTGCCCCATTGAATGCCGGACGAGCCGGTCTTGACGCCTTTGGTGTCTCCGTCGACGCGGAAGTCGGCCAACACCGCGTACCGGTAAACTGTCCGCTTCGCCTGAAGGATCTGGGCCGCGTTCGGATCGGCACGTTGGGCGGCCGTACCAAACCATGCCTGTTTGAATGCACGAAATTGCAGCCAACCTCCCTGGTCGTCCGTGTCGCCGTTGTCGAACACGCCGTCGTTGTCGGCGTCTTCGAAGGTATCGAGCCGGCCATTGCCGTTGCGGTCTTCGCCGAAGTCCAGCCGGCCGTTGGGAGGATTTATGTCTTCGCCTGGATCCAACAAGCCGTTCCCGTTTAGATCTTCGGGGCCGTCCAGGATGCAATCGTTGTCGATGTCCTCGGGCGAATTCAAGCAGCCGTTGCCGTCTCGATCCTCGCCGGAATCGAGGATGCCGTTGCGGTTGACGTCTTCCCAGGGCAAATCTTGCACGCCGTTGCCGTTGAGGTCGTCGCCCGTGTCGAATCCATCTCCGGCAACGTCGATTTCGCCGGGATCTTGCCTGCCATTTCCGTTTGTGTCGTCGCCGGTATCAAACCCGTCTCCCGCGACGTCAAGCTCGTTGACTTCCAGAACGCCATTGCCATTCAAATCCTCGCCGTAGGGCCAGATTCCGTCGCCGTCGGCGTCGCGGTCCCACGACTGGAATGGCAAGGCTTGTTCGTCGACTTGGACGTGCAGGTTGATGCCCTGATTTCCGTCCGGGTTGGAAACCGGCGCCTTAAAGAAAGAATCAATCACCAGGTCCATGACCGTGTTCGTGGCCAATCCCGCAGCAGTCACGGCCGGCAAAGTCCACGTTCCGCAGGTACCAGCGGCTGGACACGAAATGTTGCCCGTGCTGGCGTCCAACGTGAATTGGCTATTGTTCAGCCGCGTAACCGTCCAAGTCCCGTTTGCGTTTGTGTTTGCCGGAGCGCCGGAAATGGCAATTTGCGTACCCGTGCTAAGCCCGTGATTCAGGGAGTTGACGCGGATCGGAGTGACGTTGACGATAGACTGGATGGGCGGCAGCGGCTTGGCTTGCAGGAGCTGCATTGCGTCGAGTTCGACGAACAGATCCTTATGCCGAGGGTTCGCGCCCAAGCCAGGCAAATCGAGATCGATCACGCCGTCTTTGTTCACGTCCAGACCGTTGATCTCCCAACTATTCATCAACCCGTCGCCGTCGCCGTCGGTATCGACGGTGAAGAACAAGCGGCCCCGGTCGAGGCCTCCTCCGTCGGCGTTGCCGGTTACATAATCGGAAGGCCCCGACGAAGTGACATCCCCGGTGTACGCGCCGCTTTGGCGATTGACGGTCAAATGCAAGTCGCTGGCCCCGGCCCGACTCGAATTGATATCGATCAAGTCGTCACCAAAGCGCAGGCCGCCGTCCTCGTCATAAATCGAAACATAGACTTCGACGTTCAGAACTTCGATCGGAATGTCGACCGTGAAGACCCAATTGGGATAGATATCCGATCCCGTGATGGCGTCCGTCTCGACTTCGGGGAAGTCGTGGATGCGAACTACGGCATAATAGTCGCCGTCGTCGAATCCTCCGTCCGGGTTGTCGATCTCCAAAAACCGGTCGAGCGTCAGCGTGAAAGCGGCCAACAGGTCGCGGCGTTCGAGCAATTCAAGACCAGGCGATCTTCTCGAAAAATGCTCCTTGCGTCGCCGACTCGGTCCGGCCGTCCACAACGCACGCCATTTGTTCCGCAAGCGACTCATGATGAATGGCATTCCGTAGGAGTGTGATTCTGCGAATTGGCGCCGCGGTCGAGGGAGCTTTGCTCATGGACGGCGCGGGCGGGTGATTGCGTGGAGTCCCGTCTCAGATTTGGATGGGCGACTCGAAGCCGGGCGACACTCGCGGGACGCCGATCGATGCGTGTTCGACTCGCTGACGATCGACACACGCCACCGTTGAGCCAGGCGAACGAATCGGCCGGCACGGACCGCCGCTCGAGCAATATAGCCGTCGCCCCTCCGGCCGAGACTTGGACTCGGACGGAAAACGCCAATGGACAACGGTTTTCTGAACTGCCGAGTTGGCGATGCACGCATCGTGTGAGGTTTCAGACGGTGGTCACGGACGCGAAACGGTCGAACCGTTCTGACGGGCACCAAATGCTGATCCTCCCATCGCCGCGGAAAGGTTACAGAAAAAATTGTCAGAATTCTGTTAGCCGACGGCGGTGACGGGGCGCGGATGTTTCGCGCTCGCTGGCGAGAACCTCGCACAAAAGGGCGATTCTCCGGAGCGATTGGCACGGGGCGCTGCACCGAGATCGACGCCAGCCCGCCGCCCGATTCGCTCAGCCGCTTTCGGTGCGGTCAGCGACTAAAGGCGAATAGACTCGCGAGCGGCCCGCCCACCAACCAGACCAGCTATTGCCAGTTCGGGCGATGGGCACGCCGCGGAATTGCAGCGCGCATTAGACCGCCTGATTCGCAACTAATCTGGGCGTCACGCGTTGCGCCGATATCAATTGCGGGTTCAATCCCCGCCGCCTCCATCTGGCGGAATCGCTTGAAAGATTCCGCCGCCGCAACGCCAGACGCATTACAGGCGCCGTTATCGGCGAACACAGCCGTCGCTACTCGGCATGTCGCTCCATCTCCCCGCCGTACTTCCTTGCTCGCTAGCCAAGCACCGCGGAGTTAACCACGTTTTCCGGCGTGCGGCCGGCCAGGCGGTCGACGACTTGTTGCGATACGCGGCGACGGAGGTCGGCCAGCGATTCGACCGACACGAACGCCGCGTGCGGCGTGACGATTACGCGCGGATCGTTATACGGCGGCTCCGCGAGGTTCGGCGGTTCAGCTTCCTGCACGTCGAGCGCCGCACCGGCGATCTTGCCTGCCGCCAGCGCCGCCGCTAACGCCCGGTGGTCGACGACCGCTCCGCGCGCCGTGTTGATCAGATACGCCGTCGGCTTCATCCGCGCCAATTCCGCCGCGCCGATCATCTGCCGAGTCTCGGGCGTGGCTGGTACGTGCAGCGACACGTAATCGCTCTCGGCCAGCAACTCGTCCAACTCCACGAACCGCACGCCCTCCACCTCCCGCTGCCGCGATCGGCTCGTCGCCAGCATCTTCAAGCCAAGTCCGCGGGCTTTCTGGGCCAACTTCGCCCCGATGTTGCCCAGGCCCACGATGCCCAGCGTCTGGCCTTCGATCCGCCGCAACGTCGCTCCGGCCTGCAAATCGTAGTCGCCGCATTTGGTTGCGTGATGATAAAACGCCACTTTCCGCGACAGGGCCAGCATCAACGCCAGCGCATGCTCCGCCACTTCGATGACGCAATAGTCCGGGCAGTTCGTCACCACGATGCCGCGGGCGGTCGCGTAGGCCACATCGATGTTGTCGATTCCCACGCCCAGCCGAGCCACGATGCTGCACCGCGAGCAAGCGGCGATCACGGCCTCGGGCACCTTCGCCCAATTCGTCATGATCGCGTCGCAATCGGCGGCCAGCGTCGCCAACGTTTCGACGTCGCCGTCGGCAGCCACGACCAACTCGGCGTCGCCATCGCCGAGCACCGCCCGCTCGATGTCCAAGTCGTTCCAGGCATAGTCCGTAAGCAAGACGCGAAATCGTGCCATGATGAACTCACGCTAAAGTCAATGAATCGGCGAACGGCCCGATCGCGATGTGTGGTAATGCGGCATTGCGGATGTGCGGTATTATCGTCAACACTCGGCTATAGTTTGCCAAACGCATCGAGTGCCCGCTCGATATGTTCGTCGTCCAGCGCCGCGGAGACCTGCACCCGCAGCCGCGCTTGCCCCTGCGGCACGACCGGATAGCCGAACGCGATCACCATCACGCCCAAATCCATCAGCCGCCGGCTTTTTTTGATCGCTTCGGCGGTGTCGCCGATCATGATCGGAATGATCGCCGTCGGCGAGTCGTGCAGATCGAAGCCCAGCGCGGTCAGACCGTCGCGCATGCGGCGGACGTTGGCGTGCAGCTTGGCCACGCGATTCGGTTCTCGCTGGACAATCTCGATCGCCGCCCGCGCGCTGCACGCCACGGTTGCCGGCAGAGCGTTGGAAAACAAGCTCGGCCGGCTCCGCTGTTCCAGCAATTCGACGACGTGCGGCGCCCCGGCGACATAACCGCCCGCCGCTCCGCCGAGCGCCTTGCCGAGCGTGCCGGTGAGAATGTCGATCTGGCCCAGCAGGCCGAAGTGCTCCGGCGTGCCCCGGCCGGTTTTGCCCAACACGCCCACGCCGTGCGAATCGTCGACGATCAACAGCGCCTCGTACCGGCGGCAAACCTCGACCAGTTCATCGAGTCGGGCGACATCGCCCTCCATGCTGAACACACCGTCGGTAATCACCCAGCGGACTTCCTTGTCGGCGTGCGTCTTGAGCTTGGCTTCCAGGTCGCCCAAGTCGCTATGGCGGTAAATGTCGCGGACCGTCTTCCGCGCCAGTCGGCAGCCGTCGATGATGCTGGCGTGGTTCAGTTCGTCGGAAATGAGCACGTCGCGCTCGCCGGCGATGGTCGATAGCAGCGCTTCGTTGGCGTTCCAACAGCTCACGTAAGTGAGTGCCCGCTCGGTGCCGACGAACTGGGCGATCGTTTCCTCGATCTGGCGATGGCAGGCGAGCGTTCCGCAGATGAATCGCACGCTGGCCGTCCCGGCGCCGTATTGTTTCAGCCCTGCGATGCCGGCGGCGACGACGTCGGGATGATCGGCCAGTCCCAGATAGTTGTTCGAACAGAGCACCAGCACTTCGCCCCGCCCCTGCACCTGGGCGGTGGCCCCCAGCGGCCCGGCGATGGTGAGAAACTCCTTATATTGCCCGCCCTGGCGAAGCGTGCCGAGCAACTCGACCGTCCGCTGCTGAAATGCGTCAATGCTCATCGCCACTCTCCGCGCCGCGTTGGGAATTGCTACGGCCAAAGCGACCGTGCGCGGCCAATGTAACGCGCAAGACCCATCGCGTCAGGGGGCACGTGGCGGGCGCGAGCTTACCCGTTTCGTCAGCCGGATCGCCGCGCCACCTACCAGCGGGGGCAGCGGCCATCGAGAACGCGGCGGCTGAGGAGTTCCCGCCGTATTGCGAGAAGGTGCAAATTGAGCCGGCGCGACGGCGAGATCAGCAGCTATTTGAGCGCACCGTTGGGCGCGAGCGCGCCGAGGGCCAGCAGTAGCAGCGCAAAGAGCGTCAAGACGGTCCGCATCGCGACGGGATTGCGAATGTGATGAAACCAACCGGTGTTGCGAATGACGAGATACAGCTCGCGCGGCTTGCCAATCGCGGCACAGCCGAACAGCAGACCGCAGCACAGGCAGACCATCCGCACGGGGTCGATGCCCAGGAGTTGATTGCCCAAGCTGGCGAGTCCGACCATCGCGCCGAGGATGACGACGTAACCAACAAAGTAGTTCAGCAGCGAAATGTCGCCGCGTTCGTCGGCGTCTGTCATTGAATTGGCAATCTACGCACGCGAATGCGGGATCCTTCGACGGTGATGATGAAGTTCGTCAGCAGGTCGTTTTCGTGGTCCGAGAGGACTTTTCTCAGACGCTCGATTACGTGATCCGAACGCGCATTTCGTAGGCGAAGGACCACCACTTGCACCACGTCGCCAACTGCCTGCGCAGCGATATCCGCAAAGTCCAGGTCGAACGTGAGGACGATGCGGTCTTCGCGAACGGCTTTCTCGAAGATTTGGTCGTCGGAAAGCCTTTGCAGTCCGGCGTCTCGAAGATGCACGGCGTCGTAGCCTTGTTGGCGAAGCCAATCGGCGACGCGACTGCTCACGCCCATGTCGAGAAGCCACTTCATGGCCGGCACTACCCAGGAATCACCTGCTCCGAAGTCAGCCACGCCGCGTACTGAAGGGCCTGGTGAATGTCCTCCGGCTCAAGATCGGGATAGCCTTCGAGGATTTCCTGTTGGTCGGCTCCGTTTGCGATTTGGCTGACGATCACGGAAACGGGAATTCGCATGCCGCGGATGCACGCGCGCCCGCCCATGATGGATTGATCAAATGTTATGCGATCGAATTCGCTCATTGGTTACTCCAAAGGGGATGAAATAAAGATGAAATAATGATTCCCGTCCCCTTTATTTGGACTTCTCTATTTGTGAACGCCGCAAAAATGAACACCGCATCGAAGCGTGACGCCGCATACGACCAACACGATCAGTAACTGGCAGCCCGCCGGCTCCGGTACCAGCGTGAGTAAGTACACCTGGTTGACGTTGTTCGGATTCGTGCCGGTCAGATTCTCGCTAGCAAGAAATGCCACACGGTTGCCGCTGTAGTCCGTCGCCAAATACCATTCCGCGATCTCGCCAGCCTGGGTCAGCAAGCGTTCCGTGACACCGGTCTCGATCTCCAGCCGATCCAGCGTCACCGGACTTTGCCGATGTGCGAAGTACAGGTAGCGTCCATTTCCAGACATTACGTACCTGCGTTGTCGAACATTGACGGGCAACTCGACCGACTGGCCTGTCTCTGCGTCATATCGCCAAAGCTCTTCATCAGCGTCGATATACAGGGCATAGCGACCGTCGACCGACATCGCCGACGTCAGGTTGACGTTCGTGTTCTGAAAACCGGCGAAGAACGGTCGGGGGAGGCGTTGGATTTCGACATTTTCGCTTCCGTCGAGAATTCGCCAACTCACGTCGTTCTGCGGATTCGTGCCGTCGAAATTGCCGTTCGTGATGACCAGAGAACGCCCATCTCCGCCGACGCCCTGAAAGGAGACGTGGTTCGGATCATTGCCCTGGGACACGGCCGGAAAATGAATGACTTGTGAGACTTGTCCACTAGCAAAGTCGTACCTGAACCCAGCCATTTCGTTGCGTGGGTTGGTGTCGCCAAAACTCATTTCGGACGAAAAGTAGATGTAACCATCTGGCGACATCATCGGCTGCAGAATCGGGTACTCCTCCGTGCGGAAGAGTTCTCGAACGCCGACGCCATGCTCGTATAGGTACAGCGGTGGATTCGTCAGGTTCATGCCGTCCGGCGTGACACGGCTCGCGTAGGCCAACAATGAACCATCGAAGTTCGTCGACGGGCGACTGACGGAAATCAGGAATTGCTGCGTCTCCAGGGCCATGACAACGACCGGCGGAATACCTCGTTCCCAGCGAATCAAGTCGTGTCCGGATCGCATTGTCGCTGATGAGTCGGCGACGTAGTAAACGACTCGCCCGTCACCGCTGATCTGTGGATAGCCGATGTAGCGGGCCTGCGCATCGGTATTATTTGATACCTGCTCCAGCGTGGCTCCGGGCGGCAAAAAAAGCTCGAATGCCGAAACCGGTCCAACGAACGCAAGCGACGCGAAAAAAAGCGAGAGTCCAACGAGCCGACGAATGCATGAAATGAGCACGGGATGCCTCCAAGGTGAATAGGGTGTAACTCGCGCTTCTCTACGCCGCAAGTTATGCATATAGCGTAGCTTGTTCGTTTTTTAATCTGCGATTCGAGGTATTCCAGTCGACGTTGAGGTAGATAGCGCAGGATAGACGAGGGATTGGAGGAAATTAAGACTCCCGATCCCTTTTACGCGGGCTTTTACGCGGGCGCTTCAATCGCGTCCGGCGGTGTGAAGTTGAATCCTCGGCTTTGCGAGAAAAACGTCATCGGGTTTTCAAGCACCACGCGGCGGATCAGGCTTTCTGGATGCCCGCGTTTGCGGAGTTCTAGGATAAAATCCGGCACCGCCGACGGCTTTGACGGTCCCCAGTCGCCGGCGGAGTTGACCAGTAGCCGTTCGGGGCCGTACATCTCGACCATGTCCGCGGCTCGCTGGGGCGTGCATTTGCTCACCGGGTAGAGCGTCATGCCGGCCCAGAATCCGGCTTCGAGGACGTGGCGGATGGTGTGTTCTTCGACGTGATCGACCAGCACGCGGCCGCGATCGAGGCGGCTGTCTCCGGTGAGCATGTCGAGGATCATCCGCGTGCCGGGGTATTTGTCTTCCAGGTGCGGCGTGTGAATGAGAATCTGCTCGCCCGTGCGAACGGCCAGATCGACGTGCTCGAGGAAGATGATGGCTTCGTTCTTGGTGTTCTTGTTGAGGCCGATCTCCCCGATGCCCAGCACGCCGGGCTTGTCGAGGAATTCGGGGATCATGGCGATGACTTCGCGCGACAGGCGAACGTTCTCCGCTTCCTTGGCGTTGATGCACAGCCACGTGAAGTGCGAGATGCCATACCAGCCGCTACGGCGCTGCTCGAACTCGGTGAGCTGGCGAAAGTAATCGCGAAAGCCGTCGACGCTGCCGCGGTCGAAGCCCGCCCAAAAGGCCGGTTCGCTGACCGCGACGCATCCCATCTTGGCCAACGACTCGTAGTCGTCGGTCGTGCGCGAGACCATGTGGATGTGTGGGTCGATGTAGTACATGGCGAGCAGGGATCGGGGATCGGGGATCGGGGGGCAGGAGTCAGGGGCGAATGGCTTTGCCATTCTGGGAGATGCCGAACTTTTCGCGCCAACGGGCATCGTAGGGAAGCGAGAACAGGAGTTGGAGTTGTTCGGCGCGGTTTGGGTCGCTGGCGGCGAGCACTTCGAGGGCTTGATGGAGCTTTTGCCAACGCGGGTCGGCGGCGACGCTTCCCTCGGCGCGGTCGAGGCGGTCGAAGGCGGCGGCGGTTTCCAGGAGTTTCGCGCGGACGATGAGAAACTCCTGCTCCAAGATTTCGGCGGCCGTGCTGAGTGTGGACATCGTGACCTCGGGTCGAACTGGGACGAACAATCCTCAGTTTCACCCCAGCGCCGGACGAAATCAAGGCATTTGCCGCATTCGCCGCCGTCGCTGGTGGATCGGCATTCGGCCCGCCACCATTCGATGCGCCGGTCGGCCCGCCGTTCAATGCGCTCGGACGGAGCGTAGCGATTGGCGCGGTTTTGCGACCGCCGCGGCATCCCCGCCATTGGGTCGGCCAACGTGACCTATAATTTCAGACGGGAGCGACCATTCCTATTGGCGCGTCGCACGGCGCTCATCGACGTTCGCGCTCGGCCAGGCATCCTGACAAACGGCATCGTGACAAACGGCATCGCAACGACGTTCGAAGCCCTGGCCGGTTCGCGTAACGACGCGGCCGTTTCGGTGCTTGCGCGCGTACTCGACAGTCCGAGCGGCCCGCTGGCGGAAAAGGCCATTCGCGCGCTGCTGGCGCGTTCCGGAAAAGCGTCGCAGCGCGAGATTCTCGACCGCTGGCTGCGGCTCGACGTCGACCTGAGGCGATTGGCGTCGGAGCGTCCGGGCCGGCTGTCGGCGGTGTCCCGCGAGGCGTTGCTCGGCGCCGACCGCCGATTGAGCGAGTCCGCCGCCGCCGCGATCCTGGAATGCGACGACTTCGAACAATTTGGGCTGCTCGCCAGGCTCGTCGACGACGAGCGCTATCCGCACGCCGACCTCGTCGACGAATTGATCGTCGAATTATCCGACCGGTTGTACGACGGCGCGACGGCGCTGGACGATTACGTCCGGCAGCGCGAACTACAGCGGGTTCGGACGCACGCGGTCGACGTCCTGCAACCATTGGCCGAGCGCTTTGCAGACCACGGCCGCCGCCCGGCGGTCGAGGCGTTCTGCTCGCTCGTGCGGCGCGAGAACACGGTGCTGCGGCGCGTGCTCCGCGAGCCGCGCGAGGCGTCGCACGAGCCGATGTGCGACGTGCTGCTCAACAGTCCGCGAGTCGGCGTGATTCATCTGCTGGTCAGCTTTCTCGACGATCCCTATGCGCCGCTTTCGGCGCTGGACATATTGTCGCGGCGCTACGATCGACCGTTTTTGCGCGAATTGACCGGTCGACTCGCCGCGCCGCCGCAGCGAGCGGTCGTCGAGAACCTTCGTCGTCTCGAGTCGATCGTCTGGTTGGGCACCGACTTCGCGGTGATCGACGATCTGGACGAAATATCGCAGGCCGGCGCCGTGCGACTGGCGGCGGCGTCCGGGATGGCTCGCCTGGATGTGCTCGAATTGCTCGAACACGTGCTGCGCTACGGCAACGTCGGCGGACGCCGGGCGGCGAGCAACGTCCTGCCTGGCTTCGACGACCCCAAAGCGACGGAACTGCTCCGCAGCGCGCTCGACGATCCGGATCCTCAAGTGCAAGCCAACGTGCTGGCCCATTTGCGGCCGAGAAACGTTCAAGGCGCGCTGGCCACGCTGGTGGCGATGGTCGAGAGTCCGCACGACCTTGTCCGCCAGGCGGCGCGCGAGGGATTGGAGGAATTCAACTTCGAGCGGTTTCTCCGCACGTTCGACACGATGGACGAGGACGTCCGCTGTACGACCGGCGTGTTGGTGAAGAAAGTCGACCCGCAGGCGCTGCACGATTTGGCCCACGAACTGTCGGCGATGTCGCGGACGCGGCGGATTCGCGCATTGGCGGCCGCCGAATCGATGGAGGCGGTCGTCGAAATGGAGGAACTGATCCTCACCCTGCTGAAGGATTCGGATCACATGGTCCGCGCCGCCGCCGCGCAAGCGCTGGGCGATTGTCCCACGACGGCGACCCGCGACGCGCTACGCGAAGCGCTCATCGACCGCAGCGTGGTCGTGCAAGAAGCGGCCGAGAATAGCTTGTTCCGACTGGCCAACCAATTGCGGCAATCGCGCGGCGAGCAAGCCGTCACGACTCACAACGCGATCGGCGCCGTCGAAACGTCCCAAAAAAGTGGCCGGACCTACGTCCTCGACCGGCTCTCGGCCGACATCGTCGAGCGGCTCGGCCTGCCTCAGGAGTCCAGTTGATGTCGCTCGTCGCCGCCGGGACAAATTGGACGAACGGCTCGCCCGTCGCTTCGGTGTGGATCGTCGCTGCGCGGCGATCGTTTCGCGGCGGCGAGATGTCCTGGGTGATCGCCGGTACGCTCGGCGTGTTGGCCATTGCCGCCGTGTGGATGGTCGCGCGATGGTGGCTGGGCGAAGGTGCGGCGCGGATGCGCAACAGCCCGAAGGCGCTGTTCGGCGAATTGTGCCGCGCCCACGCGCTGGCCGCCAGCGAACGTCAGCTTCTGTTGTCGCTCGCCGATTGCCGCCGGCTTGCCCAGCCCAGCGACGTGTTCGTCGATCCGAGTCACTTCGACAACCCGCAGTTGCCGCCGCTGCTCGCGTCGCGCAAGGGCGAATTAGCCCGCTTGCGCGGCCGCTTATTCGCGGGACTGGAGCCGCCGTCGATCGCTGAGAATACGGCCGCCGAGGATGCGGCAACCGGCGACGCCGCGGCGGACGAATCGCCCGCCTAGAACCTTTCCCGAAACAATGATTTGTAGGAGGCGAATACTTTCGCCGATCGCGCTCACGTAGCCGTTCCGTCGGCGAAAGGATTCGCCTCCTACAGAATTCGGTTTTGGGAAAAGCGTCTAAAACGCATCGCCGGCGTTGAACTGATCGAACTCGGCATATCCGCCGGGAGCGGAGTTCTCGAACCGCGTGAACTTGTGCAGCCAGGTCAGCTTGATTTCGCCGATCGGACCGTTGCGCTGCTTGGCGACGATGATCTCGGCTTCGCCCGCCACGCGCTTGCGGTCTTCTTCGTTGGTCTGGTAATACTCCTCGCGGTGGACGAACATCACGACGTCGGCGTCCTGCTCGATCGCGCCCGACTCGCGAAGGTGCGACAGCCGCGGCTTGTTGTCGCGCGAGGCTTCGGCCTGGCGATTGAGCTGCGCCAGACAGAGCACGGGAATCTTCATCTCGCGGGCCAGTCCCTTCAGCCGCCGTGCAATCTTGGCCACTTGTTCTTGCCGCTGATCCTTGGGGTTGTCCGGCTCGATCAACTGTAGATAGTCGATGACGATCAGGCTCAAACCCTCGCGGCGTTTGAGTCGCCGGGCGGCCGCGGCGATTTCGGTCATCGTGCGGCTCGGCGAGTCGTCGACGAACAGCGGCGCGTTGCTCACTTCGGCGGCGGCCTCGACGAGCTTGCGACGATCGTCTTGCGAGATCGTGCCGTCGCGCAAATGTTGGCCATTCACTCTCGCCACCGAACAAAGCAGCCGGTCGGCCAGCTCGATCGAAGACATTTCGAGGCTCACGAACAGCGTCGGCGCGTTGTGCTGCATCGCCGCGTGCTCGGCCACGTTCATCGCCAAGGCGGTTTTTCCCATGCTCGGCCGGGCGGCAAGAATCAGCAGTTCCGAGTCGTGCAGCCCGCCCAACAGCGAGTCGAGATCGGTAAAGCCGGTCGGCACGCCGCCGAGCGGCTGGGCGTGGTCCATCCGGGCGTTGATGCGGTCCATCGCCGAGAGCAGCACGTCGCGGATGCTCGACAGGTCGCCGGTCCCCTTGCGATCCATGATCGCGAAAATCTTCTCTTCCGCCCGATTGATCATCTCGCGTGCGTCGAGCGTTTCGTCGTAAGCCTCGCGCAGGATCTCCGTGCCGCCAAGAATCAAAGCCCGCTTCATCGCCTTGTCTTTGACGATCTGGGCGTAATAAACGGCCGATGCCGCGTGCGGAACGGCGTGGACCAACTCCGAGATATACGCCAGTCCGCCGACGAGGTCGTAGTGACCTTGATCCTTGAGCCGCTGGGCGAGAATCGTCACGTCGACCGGCTTGCCCGCGTCGTGAAGCGTGAGCATGTGGGCGAACAGCTTCTGGTGCGCGTCGTCGTAGAAATCCTCCGCGCGGACGATCAGCGCCACGTCGTCGAGCACCTCGGGCAGCAGCATGATACTGCCGAGGACGCCCTTTTCCGCCTCGATGCTCGACGGCGGGAGCCGGTCCAGGATATCGCTCGGCGCGTTGCCGCGATCACGATTGTGGGCGGCGTCGGCGCGGCTGGACGTGCTGCGGTCCGCTGTGCCGCGATTGGCGGCTTGGTCGGCGGTGGCCATGATTCCTCCTTGAGATTGCCGAGATAGCGTCGCAACGGCATTCGCAATCTAACGCCGCACGGTCCGCGATGCGAGCCAGCACGCAACTCCGCTGGGACCGCACAGCGAATCTTCATGCAGCCGGATGTGCAAAACCTGTTCGCGTGATGCAACCATCCGCGACATGCGCCGGCGCAGAATCGTAAATCGCCCGCAGGTTTCGCGAACTGGCGCAGCCAAACCTCGAACATGCCCGCTCGGCGGTGGCAATCTGGCGTTCCAATCGGCGCGCATCTGCGAAATCTGCGGATGCTTCCCGCGGACCGTTACGAACCGCCCTCTTTCACTTCGCCGCCGACGGTCGGCACGACCCACACTTTCAATTCCCCTTCGACCTCGGCGCTGAAGTGGACTTTGACCGTATACAGGCCGAGTTCCTTGAGCGGACCGGTCAGGCGAATCTGGTCCAGGGTGAGTTGGATGTCGTTCTTCTTCAGCGCCGCGACGATTTCGGCCGCGCCGACCGAACCGTACAAATGGCCTTCGTCGTTAGCGTTCGCCTCGATCGTGACGCTTTGCTGCGCCACGCGATCGGCCAGCGATCGCAACGACGCCTGTCGAGCGCTTTCGATGGCTTGCAGCTTGGCCCGGTGTTTATCGACCATCCGCTTGTGATGCGGCGTAGCGACCGTCGCCAAACCTTGCGGCACGAGGTAATTCTTCGCGTAGCCGGGCCGAACTTCGACGACGTCGCCGGCCGTGCCCAAATGCTCGACCGACTGAATCAACAACAGTTCGATGCCGCCGTGCGGTCCACGAGGAAGGCGGCGGGAGTTGCGGGTTTTCGTCTTGGGCATGATGGTATTTCGCCGGATATTTGGTTTCGTCGATCGCGGTGCGTACAGCGCACCCCGACAGGTTGTTCAAGCGAGGCGCTCACAGAGCACTCCACGAGGAGCACCCTACGAGTACGTATGGAGTTCAAAATGGGATGTCGTCGGCCGGAGGTCCGCCGGTAGGCCCGCCCGTAGAGCCGCCGCGTGGGGCCGCTGGCCCAAAGTCACCGCCGTCGGAGAATCCGCCGTCGGACGACCCGGACTCGGAATCGTCGTAGTTCTGCGGTGGACGTCCGCCGCCGCCGCCGCCCCGCGGACCTTGGCCACCGCCGCCACGGCCGCCGATCATCTGCATCCGCTCGCAGACAACGCGAAGTTTGTATCGTTTTTGGCCGTCCGTTTCCCACGAATCCAGCTTGAGCCGGCCTTCGATGAAGATCGGCGACCCCTTGGTGAGATACTCGTTGGCCACTTCCGCCGTTCGGCCCCACAGCGTCACGTCGACGAACGTCGTTTCCTCGATCCACTCGCCCTTGGCGTTTTTGCGTTTATCGTTGACCGCGACGCCGATCTCCGAAACGGCCATACCGCTCGGGATATAACGGAGTTCCGGGTCGCGGGTAAGATTGCCCATCAGGATGACGCGATTGAAGCTCGACATGGCGAAGACTCTCGATGCGTGACTGCCCGGCTCACAGGGCGTGAACAAACGTATCCATGTTTCGCTAAATTAACACAGCCCTTGAAACAACGCAACCAAACGCGGGCCTACCCAGTTGAACGCCCACCGCGAGGCGACCGCGTAGCTCGCCAAACCGTCGGCCTGACCTGCGATCAGTCCTTATCGTCCGCGTCGTCCCCATTATCCCCATCGGAGTCGTCGCCCTCGTCCGCAAGCGCCGCGGCCGCTGCCGCCGCTTTGGCTTTCGCCGCGTCGGCCGCCACATCCGGCCGCGCTCCTGGACGGGCTTCCGGAGCAGGCGCGGTGTCAGTCTTGGCGTGCTCGACCAGGGCGTCGACCAGCCGCGAGTCGATCTTGATGAACAAGTTTCGCAGAACGGTTTCGTTCAGCCGCAGCTCTTTCGTGAGCGTCGGCAGGCTGGTGCTCTCCATCGAGAAGTACGTCAGCCAATACGTCCCCTTCTTATGCTGGCCGATCGGATAAGCCAGCCGGCGATCATCCCACAACCGGCTCACCAGCAGTTTGCCGCCGGACTTTTCGATTAGCTGATTGACGCTGTCCGCGATCGCCACGCCTTCGCGGGCGTAGCGGTTCGAGTCGAGAATGAACATGCCTTCGTAGACGGTGGCGGCCAAAACGGTGCTCCTCGATTGTTTCCGGCGGGCCTATTGCTGCCGCCGCGACGTTTTCTCGTTATTGAACTGTATGGGTAACTAAAACTAGTTCTTCTTCGAATTGAATCGATTCATACACGCCTCCGCCCCTTCGGCGGCCCACACGGCGACGGCGTCCGCGGCCCGCGGCACGGCGATTGCCATTTCTTCGTTCTCGGCCTTCGTGAACTTGCCCAAAACGTAATCGACTCCGTCCCAATTCTCCGGCGGTCGGTCGATTCCGACTCGCAGCCGCGACAATTCGTCCGTACCGAGGTGGCGAATGATGTCCGCCAGCCCTTTCTGTCCTCCGTCGCTCCCCTTGATTCTCATCCGCAACTGCCCAAGCGGCAAGTTCATGTCGTCGCAAACGACCAGCACGTCGGCCGGTTCGATCTTATAAAAGTCGACCGCCTGCCGAACGCTTTGCCCGCTGCGGTTCATGTAGGTATGCGGCGCCAGCAGCAACAACCGCTCGCCGCCAACGTTTGCCTCGACGACCTCTCCACCATATGCCTTGCGGGCCGACGCCGTGGCGTGCCGCCGCGATAGCTCGTCGAGCACCACGAAACCGATGTTGTGCCGCGTGCCGATGTATTTTCTTCCCGGGTTCCCCAATCCGACGACCAATTTCATGGACGATCCAAAACTCGCAAATCGTCAGCATATCGAGCAACCGCGCTCCGCGACGCCGACACCGGCGACTCCGGCAACAACGGCGGACTACGCTTCGTCCCCCTCGCCCTCCTCGCCTTCCTTGCGGCCGATAATCTCCGGTTCGGCCCCTTCGCCGATGCCCTCTTCCTCGGATTCCTCGCGCGGCGTCACGCAATGCACGATCATCTCTTCGACATCGGTCAACAGCGTCGTTCCGGCCGGCAATTCCAGGTCGCCGCACGTCAGCGATTCGCCCAGCGCCAGGTTGGCGATATTGAGCACGAGCTTCGCAGGAATCGCACCCGCCGGGCATTCGATCTGCACTTCGCGACGCACCTGCTCGATCACGCCGCCTTCCTTCGCTCCCGCGGCCTGTCCCTTCAATTCCACCGACACTTCCACCTCGATCCGCTCGTCGGCAGACGTGCGAGTGAAATCGACGTGCAGAACTTCCAAGCCGAATGTATCCCACTGCACATCGCTGATCAGTGCGCTTTCGTTGGCCGCTCCGGCGAGGTCGACCAGCCGGCTGTGATGCCGCAATGCGCCCTCGATCGCGACCGTGGGGACGCTCAGACTCAAGCATTCCTGGCCGTGACCATACAGCACCGCGGGCACGTGGCCCGAGCGCCGCAGCCGGCGATTGTGGAGTTTGCCAATCGACGAACGAAGCTGAACGTTCAGTGTTTCCCGCATCGCGGAATTCCTTGCCTGTAAACGACTAACATCGACGAAATTCATCCCCGCCAGTTTTCTCCGGCGAGCCGGCCATTCTGGCGAGAAACCGGATATTGTCGCCGATTTTGCCAGACTTTCAAGCCCTGTTTGTGGCAACAAATCTCCTGTGTGTGAGCGTCTCGATTGTGGGTGGAAAATCGGGTCTATTGACGGTAGTGGGC
>JBBDYI010000058.1:0-7264 GCA_040901705.1 Pirellulales bacterium
GGCATTTCAGACGCGCACCTGCAATCGATTCCTCGTCGAGCGAAGAAGGCCACTTACTAACCACTAACCACTAACCACTGCCCCCTACTCTCCCTGGGCATACAACAACCGCCCCAATTCCTCCTGTATCTCTGCGGCTCGCTCGTCTGTCGGCATTGCCACCAACGTCTTGAGCGTCGCTTCGCGGCGCGGACAATACATCACCATCCACTCGCGGCTTTCCTCGTCCGTCTCGCTTTCCTCAGCCCGCGCCACGCGCCGCCGCACGAGCAACAACGCCAGCACGTATCGCATGTCGGCCTTGTCGGGCTGCTCGGCCAATCGATCGAACAATTGCAGGATCACGTCGTTCGGCGCAAGTTGCGCCTTCTTTGTCGTCGCCTCTGGCATCCGCGATTTCCACCAGCCGACCACGCCCTCGGGCGCGCCGCTCCACGCCTCGCACGCATAATCGTGACGCGCCAGCGAAGCTCCTTCCGCGACGAGCGTCGAAAAGAACGCCTCGCCGGGCAACAACTCTCGCCCGGTCTTCGAACATTGCCGCGTACAGCGTTGGACCTCGTAATCCATCAATCGCGTTTCCTACGGAGCTGCGCGATGTGATGTTCGCGCCGCCGGCAACGTTCGCCCCACGGTCGGCGGATCGAATTCGATTCAATCGCGCAGGAGCAACCGTGCGGTCGCCTTTCGCTCGAATGCCGCGCGGCGGGATACTACGCAAACCGCGCAAACAACTCAAGACGCACTCGACGCAAATTGCCGCGCTTTGACACGCCGATATTCGTCGCGCCGCCCCGCCAGCTCGCACGCCAGCAACGCTAGCGACTGCGGGCGAAAAAAGGATTACCCAGGCGTGCGTGTTCGGCGATTCGGCGTCCGCTCGTTTGCCCGCTCAGTACGCGGTAAAGAACCGCGCGTCGGTCCCGCCGGGTCCGATCGCCAGCCGCACCATTCGAGCGCACCGCGGGCAGCGGCCCTCGTAGGCCGTGCCGTCTCGGTTGACGTAAACCCGCGTGTAGACCGAACAGCAATCGAACTGCACGCCCACAAAACGGCGAGCTCCCGCTGCACCCGTCTGCCCCGCGCCGCCCGACGGCGTCGCCGAGGACGTAACGTCGCTCGTCAAATCCAAATGTTCGCCGGCCATTTCGCAAACATCTCCACGCGGTCCGCACATCCAGCGATTTGCTCGCGCTGCTTGCATTACCCCTTATTTCGCATCGGTCACAGGGCCGAGCGACTTTCCCCAAGTTTTTCCGGACGGTATTTTCCGTGCGGCTGTTGCGTTCCAACGGCAATTCCTTCGGCCCTCGCAACGCATCATCGCCCATCCTCCGCCAGCCGCAGCGCCACCGAATTGATGCAATACCGCAGGCCGGTCGGCGCCGGTCCGTCGTCGAAAACGTGGCCCAGGTGTGCCCCGCACTTGCTGCAATGCACTTCCGTTCGCCGCGCGAACCAGCCGCGGTCGTCGCTTGTGCCGACGTTGTGCGGCGCGGCCGGTTGATAAAAACTGGGCCAGCCTGTGCCCGAGTCGAACTTCGTCGCCGCGTCGAACACGTCGTTGCCGCAGCAAACGCACTGGTACGTGCCGGGCGATTTCGCGTCCCAATATTCTCCGGAAAACGCTCGTTCCGTGCCGTGCTTGCGGCAGACCTGAAACTGTTCGGTGGTGAGCACCTCGCGCCATTGGTCGTCGGTCATGGGCAGTGAGACTTTAGTTCCGTCGGGCAGCACGCCCTGCGATGGCGGCACGTTGGTCGTCATGTCGTCTCCTCGGCCTCGGAATGAGCCCTCAATCGACGCCGCGGCAACGACGGCCACGACCACCGCCACCGCGGCAATCAGCAGGCCGAACGTGCGTCGAGTGGTGTTCATGAAGTCGAATTGCCTCTCACTCTATTGGATGCACCAGACCGTCGCGAGGCAACAGCGCGACGCGGCCGAAATTAGCGCAAAAGCACTACGCGGCGGATGCATCGTCGTCGTCGCGGCGTCGGATACGAACGACGTCGTCGATCAGGACACCCTCGTAATCGACAAACTCCGCTTCGGTAGCGTCGACGTGCCCCGTTGCGGCGTCGCGATCTCGGCGGGTCTCGGCGACGAACGTTGCGACCGCCCCTCCGGGCCAGACTTCGGTCGGTGCGCTCCGATAGCCATTAACTCGCGACGCTTCGTCATCGTGGCGGCGGGACGCATGCGGTGGACGATCCCGTTCGCCGCCGGTCACGTATTCCTCATCGAAGGCCTCTTCCTCGATCGGCACCTCGATTGCCGGATCCCACCCTTTCGATCGCCAGCGGCGCAGCTTGCGACGCTCCGGCGGCGGCGATGTCGGACGAGCCGGTGCGGAACGTGGCCGCCGCGACAAAGGACGAACTACCGGCGTAGCGGGAGGCGGCGAAATCGGCGCCGGCAGCGGTGGCGGAGCCGGCGACTGTGCGACCGGCGGCGAGTACGGCGAGCGCGTGACGATGATCGGCTCGACAAACGGCTCCGTATGCACGATCTCCACCGTCGGCGCGGCAACTTCGAATCGCGGCATCGGTTTGGGCGCGGCTTCGGCGGGCGGCGGCATTGGAGGCGCCGCCACAACCGGAAGTTGATAAGGCCAGTCCACGATCGGCAGCTTGAAGAAGATTCCCCGCCGCCTTTCGCGTGCCCGTTCGCTCGGTTTCGGTCGCCGAACGCGGAGCCGTCGCGGTTCGCTTTCATCGGCCGCGGCAACTTTCGGCGGCGCGGGCCGAGGCGTTTCGATCGCCAGCGGCTCGATCGTTCCGCTGCCCGGCAACCGCCGCGCATCGGCCCCGGCGCGGCGGAACATAGCTTCGATATGCTCGTGGCACGTGAACACGAACACCTGGTGGCCGCTACGAGCGAAATCGGCCAGCGCCTCGACCGCCGCCCGCGCCCGATGAACGTCGAAGTTCACCAGCACGTCGTCGAGAATGATCGGCAGCCGCGCCCCGCGAGCCGCATACGAATCAATAATCGCCAGCCGCAGCGCGAGGAACAGTTGCTCGCGAGCGCCGCGGCTGAGCACGTCGACGCCCAGCGAATTGCCCGCGGCGTCCTCGACGCGCAACACGTGTTCGCCCAGCGGCGTCCAAACGCGGCGATAACGCCCGTCGGTCAGTCGAACCAGCCACGCCGACGCCTCGATGAGCGTCTGCGGCTGTTTGCGCGTCTCGTAGTTCTCGCGGACCATCTCCAGCACGCGGCCCACGCCCGACAGAATCGCGAATCGCTCGGTGGCCTCGACGAGTTGCTCGTCGACGCGGGCCAGGTCGAACTGTGCGCCGGCCAGCCGCTGATCTTCCGCGAGTGCATGAATCTCCGCGTCGAGCCGTCCGCGCTGTTCGTACAGTTTTCGCAATTCGTCGCGGCGAGCGGTGGCGCGGCGAATCACCTCGTGCGTCGCGCCGTCGGGCGAAGCGAATTCCTCGCTGTCGAGCAATGCGAGAATCTCCTGTTCGGCCGCATGACCACGAACCGCGGCCAGAATCTCTTCGTGTACTGCGTCGCGCTGCTTGCGTAACTGGCTGGCGCAGCCGGCAACGGCGACGATGCGGTGCAGATCTTCGTCGCTCGTTGCGCCGGATGCGGCGACGATTTGGCGGCGTCGATGGGAAAGCTTCTCCATCGACCGGCGACAGCGGCGGCGCTTCCGCCGCAGCGCGGAGAGGTCTTGCCGAAGTGCGTCGTACTGTGCGCCGGACGCCTGTTGCGCCCGCAGCATGGCGACCATCTCGGCGATGATCTGCACGGGCGTCGTCGGCGCGGCGGGACCGAGTTGGATTTCGGTCGCCAATTGCGAAACGCGGTTGGTGATGGCAGTCAACTCGCGGCGGCGCTGATCGCGCTCCGTCCGCACGGCGGTCAGGCGGCGTTCGAGTTCGCCGAGATTGCGTCCCCGCTCGCCCAACTCGCGCAACCGGCCCGGCGGAAAGTCCGCCGGCAATCCCGCCGCCAACAGCGCGTCGCGCCACCTGTCGCGGGCCCGTTCGTGCTCGACGCGGCACTGATCGCGGCGCAATTCCGCCGTGGCCACGTCGTGAACGCCGGCCGTCCGCCGGGCGTCGTTCGACAGCATCTGTTCGAGTGAAGCCAATTCGCGCTCGGCCGTCTGCAACCGCACGGCCAACGGTCCGCCGCCGCTGGGAAGTTCGATGTCCAACTCGTCGCGCTCGTCGTGTAGCCGCTTGGTTTCGCGGCGCAACGCTTCGATTTGCCGCAAACCGCTGTCGAGCCGTCGCTGTGCGTTGTGTTCCCACCGCACCTTGTAAAGCGCCGCCGCCGCGCCAGAGGCGAGACCAACGAGCGTCAACAAGAAACCGGTCCAGCCCGCTCCGGAGCTCCACCGCAGCGCACCCCAGCCGATCAGGCCCATGCCCACGGCAAACACGACCCCCAGCATCACGAGCGACCATACCGGCAGCACCTGATCCTGCATCAAGTGCCGGTTGTCGTCCTCGACGTCCATCTCGGCATGCTTGATCTGCTCCAGCCGGTCGTCAACGGCGATGCGGCGGCGAAGTTGGGCGACGACGACGCCGGCCTTGGCGATGGCGGCCGGCAGATCGGCGGCCGATCGTTGCTGGTGCGTCGACGGTCGCTCGCGCTGAGCAGCCTCGTCCGATCGTCGGATGCGCTGGGCTTCGGCCTCGGCGTCTTCGAGTTGTTCCTGCGTCTCGCGGAGCCGTTTGGCCGCGCGGCGAAGCGGCGGAAACCGCGGCGACTCCGGGTCCAAGCCCGTCGGCAACGGGACGTCGCGCAGGGGCATGTTCCGCACTGCCACTGCGCTCGCCGGCGCTTCCTGGCCGAGCACAATGTTGCCGGCCGCGGTCGTTGGTCGCTCGACGGCAAGCTGTTCTTGGAGCGACGCGGTTTCGCCGTCGAGTTGGGCGATTTGCGATTCGAGACTGGAGATAAACGGCGTCTGTTCGGCGATCGCTTCGATTCGCGGAGCCGCCCGGCGCAGCACCTCGTTCGACTTTTGCGCCTTGACCTGCATCGCGGCGGCGCGCTGCTTGCGTTTGAGAATCGCGCGGCGGCGGCGGAAGCGTTCGAGCTTGTGCTTGATGTCGTCCAGTTCCTCGATGGTTCCCAGCGACAGCGATTGCACCGGCCCAAGCGACGCCAACTCCGCGTCGAACGCCGCACGGCGACGCCAGCGGTCGGCCAACGCGGCTGCCGTTTCGATCAACCGCGCCCGTTCGTCGAGATGGGCAACGTCGCCTTCGAGCCGCGAGATTTCTTCTCGCACCCGCCGCCGGGCCGACGACAGATCGACGAGACGATGCAGTTCGGCCGTCAACCGCGCCGCCTGTTCGCGAAGGCGATGCCGCTCCGCCAGCAGTTGCGAAACGTGGGCCGCGCGGCCATCGCTCGCCACGAGTCGCTCGCGGGCCGCCGCCAGGTCGCGCGCCACTTCGCCGAGCGACACGCGATCGCGACCGGTCGAAAGATCGTACAGCAACTGCGCTGCGTCGGAGTCGCTGAGCGTCGATAGCTCCTGGATTTCGTCCAGTCCGACGGCGAAAATGTTGTTGAACATCGCCTCGTCGACGTCGGCGAGCATGGCCGACAGCCACGCGCCGCGGCGCGGCAGTCCATCGGCGGCGGTGAGCGTCAATTCGTCGGCCTGCGGGTCGCGACCGGCGGCATAGCGGACGATCCGCGCGCGGCCTTCCGCCGTCGCCACGTCGATCGCGCCGCCGCCGCGCTCCCCGGAACTTGGCGGAATGTAGCGCTGCCGCCGCGCCCCGCCGAAGCCGTACAGCATCGCGCGGAGGAAGTTCATCAGCGTCGTCTTGCCGGCTTCGTTCGTGCCGTAGACAACGGTCAAGCCGCCATCGAGATTGGAAAACTCCAAGTTCCGGCTGGCGCCGAACGCGGCGATCGAAAGTCGTTTGATTCGCACGAGGTTGTCTCCCTACAACCGAGAACTCGCCGCCTGGGTGCGGACGAGAGCAACATAAAACCTTCTACACGGCTTCCCTACACGGCCGATGCGACGCGCTCGCCGCTTTTCCCGGCAGGCCGCAACGAAGCGGTCGCGGCGGTCGATTCTCCGCTCAATAGTTCGCGTCCCAACTCGGCGACGTGCCGCAACAGCCGCTCACGTTCTTCGCTCGTTCGCGGCGCCAGTCGCCGCAACAAATCGTCGTCCAGCGCTGTCGCGCCGACGTAGGCGCTCCAGTCGAACGCCGTGTCCGCATCCGCATCCGCATCGCCGCGGACGGCATCCACCGTCCGCAGAAACTCGCCGAGGATCGTTTCTTGTTCTTCGGACTCGTCTAGCGCGTCGAATGCCGCCGGTTCGTGATCGATCGCCACCGTCCAAATCGACTGCGGTTCGACGGCATACGTTTCGCGAAGCCAAGCGAGCATGTCCGCCGCCAGCCGTTCGCGTTCGCTTCGGCCAATCCGCGAACTGCCGGCCAACAGCTTCAATCGCAGCAGCACCGCGCGATCGCCAGCCTCGGCCGCTACAACCGCCAGCCGATCTCGCAGCAGCGTTTCCCACCGGGCACGCGACTGGCAATCGTCGAGCGAAAGCTGCTCTTCACGCCAGCGAACGACATCGGTTGTCCGCAGCGCGACGCGAACATGCCCCGCACTGTCGACTTCCACGAGCGTACAACCGTGTGCGCCGCATTGGCGAATCGAACGGCCCTGCGGACTGCCCGCCTGAACGACCCACGGCGCGCCGCTGTGCAGAATGTGGCGCTCGCCCTCGCCGCCAAGGGCCAAATAATCGAACGGCGCCTCGCCCGCCGAAAGCCGCGGCGTTCCGCGCGCCAGTGCGATCGTGAACGGGTCGCCGCCGTCCGTTGAGATCGATGTCAGGGCCGCCGCATTTTCGCCACGGCTGCGGCGGGGCAATGCACCAAGCGGACCCAGCCGCGCAATCGAAACGCCGCCGCGCCAGTGCAACAGGCACTCGCCGCGGCCCGCGTCGATGCGATGGACATTCGCCGGAAGTTCAACCGCTTCGGGCCAGCGATCGGCCGCGTCGATGTCGCCGGACAGCCAGTAGACCGCGATGCCGGCGTCGTCGAGCCGCTCGAACTGGCCGAGCAGCATCGCCACGCCGCGCGGGCCGGCAGCCCGCGGATCGACCAGATCGCCCGTCAACGCGACAAAATCGACCTGCCGATCGATCGCCGTATCGAACACCGCCAGCGCAGCCCGATAGCCCGCATCGACGAGCAGCGGCCGCATCGCCAGCTGAATGCGATGGCGGTCGTCCGGCGGC
>JBBDYI010000059.1:0-7205 GCA_040901705.1 Pirellulales bacterium
CCGTACACGCCGAACAGGC
The DNA here is from genome assembly GCA_040901705.1 of Pirellulales bacterium. Lineage (GTDB taxonomy): Bacteria > Planctomycetota > Planctomycetia > Pirellulales > PLA5 > PLA5. Next base: position 20 of record JBBDYI010000059.1, read on the forward strand.
AGAAGTCGATGCACTCCATGCAGTTCGTGCAGCGGCTGTAATCGATTACGGGATACCAGCGCCGCGCTGCCGGATCGGCAATGATCGTCGGGCCGTCGGCAGCGCTGTTGCCCATTGCGGTTGGCGCGGAAACGCTTGCCTCCGCCGCAATCTTCACCGGACCTTGTGCCGCTCCCTGAGCCTGACTCGCTCCGCCGTGATGGGCCCCGCTCGGATCGAGATACCGTTCCAACTGATCGCCGCGCGGCTTTCCGTCGATCCAGCCGAGCAAGTCGACGGTCTGCGTCGTTGCTTCGCTGGCGATGCGGCGAATCTCCGCGACGTAGGGGTCCGGCACGTTGTGAGTTCGCAGGTCAAGGCAATAGATCTTTCGCTTGGGCATATCGCGACGATCGATCACCCGCTCTTTGTCATCGCCTTTCTCGCCGTCGTCGGACGCTGCTGCTGCTTCTTCGTCTTCGTCGTCGTCCTCGTCGGCCGCCTTGAGCAGCGTCTGACCTTCCTGGCCGTGAATCGTGTTGCGATCCAAAATCCACCGCGCCGCCCGCGGATAGAGCCACGAGAGCACGATCATGTCGCCGACGATTCCCTGCAAACACATCATGCCGGTGCCATCGGGCGCCAGGTCGTACAAGTTCGGCACAACGGTGACGTCGAAGCCGCCTTGTATGACGAGCGACGCAACGAGATCTTCTTCCAACTTGCGTTTCGCGGGGTTGAGGCTTTGCCCTTGCGATACGACGACGGTGATGCGTTTGGCCATTGCGGGAATCCTCATTCGTCGGTTCTTGTAGGTTGTTCGACGGACACCAGGAGGAAACCGAGGCCAGCTCGTGGGTTGTCGCACCGTTCTCAATTCTGGCGATGAACCGCGTTCTCGGCTACCCACTCGCCAAGCGCGACCTTGCTCAAACTATTATCGCAAACGCCGATCATCGTGGCGATCGCGTCCTCAGGTTCAGCACCTCGTCCAAAGTCATGAATCGAGGCATTTCCTCCGGATTCACTTGGCGAGTTTCTCAAGGATGTGGCGGTCCTTCGTAAAGATTTCCTTGACATTTTCACCAAACGACCGCGGAACCTTCCCCGACGAGATCGCGTGGAGCAAGACGAGATAGGCCGATGGCTTGAGTCCGTACGCCGCCGCATCGCGCTCGATTTCGTCCGCCATGTCGTGCGAAACCGTAATCGGCAAAATCACATGGCCAGAGTGGTCGGTGGAAGCAGTCGACATGAAACCAAGTCCTTGCAATCGCACATTGTCCTTCGGCGTAACAACCGACAGTCGTCACTCGCCGCGGTCACCCTTCGTTCATCTGCCCCTTGATCGTCCGCTCGGCCAGTTTCCAGGCCGCCTCGAGGTGAACGAGATATTCCTCGGCGGAGAGCAGAGCGTCGCGCTGCCCTTCGATCTCAAACAGCCAGCCGCGACCGTAGTTGTCCACGTTAATCGTCGCGGGGTCGGCGAGCAAGTCGCCGTTGATCGTGGCCAGCGTTCCGGCTATTGGCGAATAGAGCGAGCTTTCCGCCTTGCTGCTCTCGATTTCGCCGATTTCCTGGCGTTCGTTCAACGGGGCGGGGGCGTCGAGATGCCAGTCGAGAAAGTACACGTCTTGCAGCAGGCGGACGGCGTAGGCGGAAAAACCAAAGCGAAATCGAGCCGGGGCTGGCGTTTCGGGATTCGGGAATCGGGATTCGGAATTCGGCGAGGTTTCGACGACGCCCGTCGGCTTCGCATCGTCGACGAGCCGTGCCCACATGTGGTTCTTCGCATAGAGGCGGTCCGTGGGAATCTTTGCCTCGAACTTGCCCATCCAGAACGAGAAGCAGGGGCCGGGGACTGGGGGCTGGGGGTTGGAGTTCCGAGCGTTGTCGTTCATGTGCCGCATTGCGCCGATGGGAGCCAGTACCAACAAGGCGAACTACGATTCCCCCAGTCCCTAGCCCCCGCTCCCCGATCCCCGTTCCCTACGTATATCGCACACCGCGGTGCTGCGCCTCGAAAAACGCCGGCAGCAATCCGTCCGCCCGCAACAGTCCGGCCCGCGTCAGCCGCACTTCGTTCGCATCGAACGACAATAATTCTTCGCCGGCATATCGTCGCCAGGCGTCGGCCCAATGCTCGATGATGTCGACGCCGAACTTGTCGCGGAAATATCCGACGTCGAGCCGGCCGGTCTTCAACTGCAAAATCATCTCCCGCACCAGCCGTTGGTGCGGTGTCGGCACGAGTCCGCGCGACAGCGGCAGTTCATCGCGATCGAGCGCCGCGACGTAATCGGCCCATTGATCGCGATTCTGGTAATGCACGCCCGAGATATGCCCGAAGCTCGCCACGCCGGAGCAGAGCAGGTCGGACCCTTGCCAGAGGTTGTCGCGATAGCTGAAGTTCACCTTGGCGGGGTCTTTGACCATCGTGTACGCGCTCGACACACGATAGCCGACCGCTTCCAACTCGTCGAACGCATAATCGACCCACGCCCGCTTCGTCGGCCAATCGGCGACCGGCGTTTCGGTCTGGTTGCCCAAAATATCTTTCGAATACACCGTGTTGAACGGCAGCTCCATTTGATAGATCGTCACACTGTCCGGCGACAACTCGATCGTGCGGCGGATCGAGTCCTTCCAGTTATCCCACGTTTCGCCGACCATGCCGGAGATCAGGTCGATGTTCACGTTCGCAAAACCGGCGGCGGTGATCCATTCCCACGACTTGTAGACCTCAGCCGAGAGATGCGCCCGGCCGTTTTCCTCCAGCACGGCGTCGCCGAAGTTCTCCACGCCGAGACTCAACCGCGTCACGCCCAAGTCGCGCAGGGTATGTACCTTTGGCTCGCTGAGCGTGCCCGGTTCGCACTCGAACGTGACTTCCTCGGCGTGATCCCAGTTGACGCTCGCTCGCAGCCGATCGACGAGCGAGATAAGCTGCTTGCCGCTCAAGAACGACGGCGTCCCTCCGCCGAAATAGACGAACCGAAACGGCCGCTCGCCCATCACGGGTTGCCGGCTGATCAATTCGATCTCCTTGGACAGCGCAGCGACGTAGGTTTCGACTTCCGAGGCGTTCTTATCGGTGTAGACGCGGAAGTAGCAGAACTTGCACCGCTTGCGGCAGAACGGAATGTGCAGGTATAGCCCCAACGGCGTGTCCTGCGGCGGACCGGCCATCGCCGCCCGCACGTCGCCGAGCGCCGCCTCGGTCCACTGCGAATACGGAGGGTAGTTCGAGATGAAGTAGCTACCGACTTCCGTTTTGCTGCTGGTGTCGGTGGACATAGCGGGGACTGGGGGCTAGGGGTTGGGGGCCAGCGAATGCTCGTGGCCCCGTTTCATGCACCTCGCCGCTTTTCGCGACGTCCACGTTGCGTCGCCGTTCTTCCATCTCGATTCCACCTGTCGTCGGCCACCGTCGAACTACGTCGCCGCTTGCTCCGCGCCGGTCGACTCCGCAGTCGCCGTCGCGTTGCTCGCCGGCGTTTCAGCCGGCGGCGGAACGAACCGCGGCGCGGTTGGCTCTTCGCGATCCTCATAGTTCGCCGGGCGGCTCGTCGACTGTGGCGGCGAATAGTCCGTGCGGGTGAACTCGTCTTCGATTCCCCGCACGCCCTTGCGAAACTCCGTCACGCCCTTGCCCAACGATCGCGCCACTTCCGGCAGCCGTTTGCCGAACAACAACACGGCGATCACCAACACGATCATCATGTCCCATGCACCCAAGCCGAACATCGTTTCACCTCGCTAAACAAGAAGAACCGGTCGAATTACGAACCACACTGGATTTCGCGCACACGCTTCCGCGCTTCGCCAGCCGCGCCCAAACGCGGCCCGAACCATCGCGGAAGTTGTCCGTTCTGGCCTTCGGGGTCTGGCCAAGAACGCGCGCGGCTACCAATGTTTCATCGTATTCGCCCGGGATGAAACAACGCCCGGCCCGCCAAGCAGTGGAATGGCTCGCCCGCCGCGACCCAGCCTAGGCAACGCGCCGCCTTTGATCGGCGGAACGCACCCAAGGGGGAGCCACGCGGCAAACCGGCTCAGCGGGCGAGGGTCACCACAACGGAGTCAACTCGCTCGTCGTAAAAAAAATCGACGCAGGGCGTCGATAAAAACCAAAACCTCGTACGGTTGAACAAACCGCCAATCGCGACGCCTGACCTAAGCGCCTATCGCGAAACCGAACTCTGTAGGAGGCGAATCCTTTCGCCGAGAACACGGTCCTGCGACTCCTGCGGCGAAAGGATTCGCCTCCTACAATTCTGGGATAAGCACTAAGCCGTCGGCGTCTTGTTCTCGTTGCCCGACTCGATATCCTCTTCGATTCCGCGGACGCCTTTCTTGAACTCAACCACGCCGCGGCCGAGCGAGCGCATCACGCTCGGGAGCCGATTGCCAAACAGCAACAGCACGACGATGGCGACGATCAGCAAGTCCCAAGTTCCAAGTCCAAACATCGCAAGTGACCTCGCAAAGGATGCCGCCAAGCGGCCGCACTCCATAGCGCGTCGCACGGCCAACCGTACGCATGAAAACCAATCGGCTGCCTTTGATCCGCTTGGCCGCAGACGGCCAGTCGCTTGGCTTGCGGAGCATCTCCGCCACACTTCATTCTACTGGGGGCCGCCCCAGTGTCAAACGCCGGTCAAACGCTGGTCAAACGAAGTCGGCTCAAGCCGCAAGACGTTGCGACCACTCGCCTTACGACCCGCACCGTCGGCGAGGTCCAACGGCTCGCAGCAACCACTTGTCCGAGGAAACGTCGTTCGGGCACAATACGTCCGGTTGGCCCCGCGTCGCGAAACAATAGGAGCCAGCCGCCGACTCGCCCGACGGAATTCTCATGCCACCTTCCCAACGAACCCCAGCCAACGAACGCCACGAAGCCGCGGTGCGCCATCTTCGCCGCGTCGATCGTTGCATCCGCCGGGTGATCGACGCCGTGGGGCCATGTACGTTGCGGCCGCGACGAGACCGGTTTGCGATGCTGGTGCGGTCGATCATTGCCCAGCAGATTTCGGTCGCCGCCGCCAAGACGATCAACGCCCGCGTCACCGAATTGGTGGCGTCGCGGCGGATTTCGGCCGAGACGTTGCTGGCCGTTTCGCCCGCTCGCCTACGAACGGCCGGCGTGTCGCAGCAGAAGGCGGCTTATTTGCTCGACCTTGCCCAGCGTGTCGCCGGCGGCGACGTGCGACTCACTCGGCTCTCGCACCACGACGACGAAGCGATCATTGCCGACCTCACGCGGATCAAAGGCATCGGCCGCTGGACCGCGCAGATGTTTCTCATCTTCTCGCTCGGCCGACCGGACGTGCTCGCCGAGGACGATCTCGGCCTCCGCGCGGGCGTCCAGCGCATCCACGACCTCGCCGCCCTGCCGACGAAAACGGAATTCCGCGAACTCGCCGCGCCGTGGCGGCCCTTCGCCACGGTCGCCAGTTGGTACTGCTGGCGGAGCGCCGATTTGAAATTGCTGGCAAAACCCAAGTAGCGAGTTCGACACTTTCGCCGGGCGGTCGAATCCATCACGAACTCGCCGGCTCGATCGCCCGCAGCAGTTCCTCGCGAATCCGCCGCAACTGGCCTTCGTCGCAGATCTTCTGCCCCGCCGCGTCGGTGACATAGAACACGTCGACGACCTGGTCCAGATAGGTCCCGATCTTGGCCACACCGACCGACAGTCCAAGCTCGAACAGCTTCCGCGCGATCGCGTAGAGCAATCCCACGCGATCGTTGGCGATGATATCGACGATCGTGAACTGATCCGACGAGTTGGCGTCGAGGTTCACTCGCTGCGGCGCCGGTTCGATTGCCCGCGACGTTTCCGGCTTCCGCCACAAGCGGCGGAACTTCGGCGGCTCGTCCGTCGGCACGAGCAGCGCCGTCCGCAGCGCCGTGCAGACTTCTTCCAGCCGAAACGCCGGCGGTTCGTCGGTATGGTCGGGGTCGTCGACGAGAAACCGGTCGTGGATCAACCCGCCGGCGAGCGTATTGATTTGCGCCGCGAGGATCGTCAGCCCCTGGCTCGACAGCGCCCCGGTCAGCCGGTGGAAAACGCCGGGCGCGATCTGCTCGAACGTCGACACGAGATATTGTGTGACGCGCCGCTCCGGATCGTACTTTCCCCAGGCGTCGACGATGCCCGGCGAAAGGCCGGTGAGTCGGCTCAGTTCCTCGGCGATCGTCTGCGGCGGCGAACCGAGCAGGTAGCTGCCCGGCAGGCATTCGATTTGCTCGACGAACCACGGATGGCGGCCCCGATCGCCGAGCGCAGTCCGCACCGCCGCTCTCGCCGACTCGAGCCGCTTCTGCGCGTGGCGGGCCGGCTCGTCGACGCCCAAATGCCCCATCGTCCGGTCGTACAGCGTCGTGAGCAGGTCGAGCTTCCAGTCGTTGAGCACGCCGGGACCGACGGAGGCAAGGTCGGCGGCGCTATGGAGGTACAACATCTTCAGCGCTTCGGGCGTGCCCACTTCGACGGCCAGCGAGAGCGAGGTCTGTTCGTCATCGACGTCGCGCCACAACGCCAAATGCGTCATCGACAAATGCTTGTGAACGAGAAACTCGACCAGCCGCGCGTCTTCGGGCGAAAGATTCAGCCGCCGGCACGTTTCGGCGGCGATCGTCCGGCCCACTTCGCTGTGATCCTCGGCAAAGCCCTTGCCCAGGTCGTGCAACAGCAACGCCAGATGCAGCAAATGCTTGCGCTTGAGCCGCGCATAGACTTGGCCGATCGGACCGGGGTTGGTGGCCAGTTCGGTCGCCCGCTGCACGGCCAGAATGCAGTGTTCGTCGACCGTGTATTGGTGATATTGGTTGAATTGCAGCAGCCCGCGGGCGTGACCGAACGCCGGAATGATCTTTTCGAGCACGCCGAGTTCCAGCAGCCAGCGGAGCATTTCGTCCAATCGCGAAGGCTGCGCAAGCAGCGACATGAACCGCTCGCAGACTTCCGGCGTAATCGCGTCGGGCAGTTTCGGCAACGCTTGCCGCACGGCGGTCCACGTTTCGTGCGTGATTCGCTTGTCGTAGCCGGCGGCCAGCGACGCGAGTCGCAGCACTTCGGCCAGGTCGGTACGGAGCTTTTCCAAGCCGCGGGCCGTTGCCCAAATGTTCGACGGACCGATGCGGTAATCGGTGGTGTTGTCGGCCCGGCTGCTGAACATCGGGCCGAACACTTTGGCCAGCC
>JBBDYI010000060.1:0-7184 GCA_040901705.1 Pirellulales bacterium
GACGAGACCTGGCCGCGGCTGGTCGAGGCCGGCGCGGGCGAATTGAACGGGGCGAGGGCGGTCGATCGGCGGCGGTGGCGAGCCAGCGACTTTCCGCCGGTCGACGTCCGCACGCTGCCCGTGCCGCCGTACGATCTGCTCGCCGGGCGGGTCTACAACCGGTTCACGGTGCAGACTTCTCGCGGTTGTCCGTGGCGGTGCGATTTTTGCGCGTCGACGGTGATGCTGACCAACACCTATCGCAAGCGGCCGGTAGAACACGTCCGCCGCGACATCGAGGCGCTCCAACGGTTTCGCAAGCGGCCGTTCGTCGAACTGGCCGACGACAACACGTTCGTCGACAAGGAGTGGGGCAAGGAACTGTGCCGACAGTTGATTCCGCTGCGGGTCAACTGGTTCACGGAAACGGACGTCTCCGTGGCCGACGACGAAGAGTTGCTGCGGCTGATGCGGCGGTCGCGCTGCCGACAGGTGCTCATCGGCCTCGAAAGCCCGGAGCAGGCGTCGCTCGAAGGCATGGAACTGCACGCCAATTTCAAAGCGCGGCGGTGGGCGACGGCGAAGGACGCGGTTCGGCGAATCCAGGACCACGGTATCACCGTCAACGGCTGTTTCATTCTCGGCCTCGACGCCCACGGCCCGGATATCTTCGAGCGGGTGTTGGAATTTGCGCTGGAAGTTCCGCTGTACGAAGTGCAAATCACGGTGCTCACGCCGTTTCCCGGCACGCCGCTGTACGAGCGGTTCTTGGCCGAGGGCAGGCTGCTCCAGCCGCGGCGATGGGATCTTTGCACGCTGTTCGACGTCAACTTCCGGCCTAAGCGGATGTCGGTCGAACAGTTGCGCCGCGGCGTCTACTGGCTGGCCGAACGCCTTTACACAGCCGACTGCATCGAACGCCGCCAACGGCCATTCTTCGAGCATCTCTGGCGAAACCGCGAGGCCGCCTGGGGCGAGAGCCTGTAGCGTTACGCCCCGGCGACTTGGCCCGCCATGCCGGCGGTCGGCGAACCGAATCGGCGCGGTAGCGATCGTCCGCGATCCCCGAAGTGTTCAAAATATCAGTATTCCCGGCCGCTTGACTTGCGATATTATTATGATATCATTTCGATGCCACTTATTCCTTGGAGACCAAAGCCATGACGCAAGAACGGATCATTTCTGTGCGGAGCGGGTGGGACATGTTGAAGATCGACATTCCGCTGTTCTTCGGCGGTTTGGCGGCGGTGATTGTGTCGATTCCGCTGTTCAATGTGAGTGCATTCGAGGCGGTCTTCATACCGTTGGCTGTCGTGCTGTGCGTTGGGGGCGTGCCGGCGACCATCGCCGGCGTCGTCATGTTCTTCGGACATTTCACGCTTCAACCGAACACCGCCTGCGTGCTGATTCTGTTTGGCTCATATCAAGGAACTGTGACGGAGAGCGGCTTTTATTGGACGAACCCGTTCAATACAAAACTGAAATTGTCGCAGCGAGCTAGAAACCTCGAAGGCGGCAAGCTCAAGGTGAACGACAAACGCGGCAACCCGATCGATATCGCCGCCGTGGTCGTGTGGCGCGTGGCCGACACCGCCAAAGCCGCGTTCGACGTCGACGGCTACGGGCATTACATGCAGGTGCAGAGCGAGTCGGCCGTGCGGCATCTGGCGAGTCTGTACGCCTACGACCACGGCGAAGAAGGCGAAGTCACGCTCCGCAGCGGCGTGGACGAAGTTTCCGAAGCCCTCCGCAAAGAACTGCAAGCGCGACTCGACAAAGCCGGTATCGTGGTCGACGAAGCGCGGCTGACGCACTTGGCGTACGCCTCGGAAATCGCCGGCGCGATGCTCCGTCGGCAGCAGGCCGAGGCGATCATCGCGGCGCGCAAGATGATCGTCCACGGCGCGGTCAGCATGGTCGAAATGGCGCTCGACGAACTGGCGGCCAAGCAAGTGGTCGATCTGGACAACGATCGCAAAGCGGCGATGGTCAGCAATCTGCTCGTCGTGCTGTGCGGCGAAACCGAGGCGCACCCGGTGATCAATACCGGCACGCTGTATGCGTAACGGAAGTCGCTATGTCCAAAGCACGCAAAGCATTCGCGCTGCGCATCGACCCCGCGCTGTACCAAGAGATCGAGCGCTGGGCGCAACAGGAATTTCGTAGCATCAACGGCCAGATCGAGTTCGTGTTGCGTCAAGCGGTGGCGAAACGGCTCGGGCGGGGTGCCGACGTGAGCACCGACGCGGCAGCGGAAGACGCGAATAGGGAATCCGCCGATGCCACACAATCTCAGGCCGATAAATCGGCATCCGACGGCTCGGATGAGTAGATCGCCCGTCAGCAGCCTGCTGGAAAACGGGCCTGAAACGTGTTCCGCGTTCGCCGTCCGTCAATCGACGCCCGTCAAGCGATAACCGGCAGCGACACGACCTCGGCCGCCACGATGCCGGCCGCCACGACGTCGCACTGCAATTTCGTCCCCGGCTCGTGATGCCCGCGGCGAACGTAGGCCAGCGCCAGCGGAGCGCCGAGCCGCGGCGAAAACGTCGCCGACGTGACTTCGCCGACAATCTTGTCGTCCGCCGTCAACTTCGCTCCCGCCTCCGCTGGGCGATCGCCGTCGAACCGCACGCCCACCAAGTATCGATTTACGTGCCCCAGGGCATCGATCCGCGCGACGGTCTCTTGCCCCAAGTAACAGCCCTTGTTGAAACTGATCGCGGCCGCATCGCGGGCGACCTCCTGCGGCAGATTCGCGGGCGTAATGTCGCGGCCGAACAGCGGCGTGCCCTGCTCGATGCGGGCCGCTTCGACCGCCTCCGCGCCGATCGGCTTCGCGCCACCCGACGCGATCGCCGCGCGGACGTCGGCCGCTTGCCCGGCATCGCACGCCACGAAAAAACACTCGCCGCCGACGAAGTCGACGCGCCGCAAGGAAATCGGTATACCGCCAATGGTTATTGCCACTTGATCGAGCCGTTCCCGCGGAACCTCGCCGCCGGTGAGCGTCGCCAGCAGCCGCGCCGCGTCCGGCCCCGCGACGAGCAGTTCGCCCAATTCGCCCGAGCGATCGACCAACTGCACGTCTTCGCGAATAATGTACCGCTCCAGCCCCGGCATCAGCGTTTCCGCTTGCCCCGCCGTGGCGTCGAGCGCAATTGCGTCGTCGCCGGCGAACAAGAAGGCATGGCCGATCGTCTTGCCCTGCACGTTCGTAAAGAACGCCTCGCGGCCTTGTCCCGCCGCCAGATTCTTGACGTCGTTCGTACACATGCCGTGCAGAAACGTCGAGCGATCCGCCCCGCGGACCGAAATCTGCGTCCGCACGGCCAACACGGCGACCGCCGCGCCCTCGGCCAGGCAAGCGTAGTCGGCCAGCAGATTGTCGCGCTGCACGCTCATGGTAACTCGCTCATCGATACATCTGCCCCCGTGGCCCCACGGCCTCGAACGCATTGACGACGTGCTCGATCCGTGGCTCGCGCGCGTCCGCCGGCCAGACGATGCTCACCACGTCGAACCGCGAGCGATGTTCGAGCAGCCCGCGATACTTGAGAAACGCCAGCGCCGCCTGTGTCAGCCGCCGCTGTTTTTCCGGCGTCACGGCGTCGAGCGGTTGTCCGGCGTCGGTACCGGTCCGCGTCTTCACTTCGACGAACACCACCGTCCGCTCGTCGACCGCCACAATATCCAGTTCGCCCAACCGCGAACGCACGCCGCGGTCGACGATTCTGTAGCCCAATCTTTTAAGATATCGCGCTGCGGCCCTTTCGCCCCGCGCGCCGAGCCGATCGAGCGAACCGAACGGCTCGGCCCTCTCCATGCCCAGCCAAGTTCGACATCGATCGAACCAAGTCCGCAGCATGGCTTACTCCACGGCATCGGCCGCTGCGCTACTCGGCCGCCGCCGCTTTAGCCGCTTTTGCCGCCTTCGCCGCAGCGGCCGCTTTCGCCGGCCTGTCGGTGCGACGTTCCGTCAAACGAACCGCCTTGCCGACGCGACCTCGCAGGTAATACAGCTTTGCCCGCCGCACTACGCCGCTCCGCTTCACTTCGACTTTGGCGATCTTTGGCGAGTGCAGTGGAAACTTCCGCTCCACACCCTCGCCGGCCACGATCCGCCGCACGATGAACATTTCGCGCGTGCCGGAACCGCTCTTGCCGATCACCACGCCATTGAAAATCTGAATCCGCTCCTTCGCGCCTTCGAGAATCTTGCAATGCACGTCGACCGTGTCGCCGACGTCGAACTGCGGCGCATCTTCCTTCAGGTGCGGCTGCTCCACCAAACTCAATACTTGCTGACTCATGACAAAGCTTCCCTTATCGAAAGTATGTTTCGTAAATGTAGATGAAAAATGAAGAATGGAAAATGCCGCCCTGCCCCGGGCCGCTTTTTTCATTGTTCATTCTTCATCTTGCCTTTCGCTCGTGCTTCCGTCCGCAACCGCCCCTGCTCCGCCCGCCACGCCGCGATCTGTTCGTGATTCCCGCTAATGAGCACGTCCGGCACCGCGTGCCCTCGATACTCCCGCGGCCGCGTGTACTGGGCCCATTCCAAATGCCGCTGCTCTCCCGAAAACGAATCTTGCTTCGAACTCTCTTCGTCCCCCAACACACCGGGCACGTGCCGAATCACCGCGTCGACGATCACCATCGCGGCCACTTCGCCGCCGTTGAGCACATAGTCGCCGATCGAAATCGCGTCCGGCTCTAAAATCTCGCTTACCCGTTCGTCGAATCCTTCGTATCTCCCGCACAGCAGGATCAACCGCTCCTCCTCGCTCAACTCCTCGACAACGCTCTGATCGAGCCGCCGTCCCTGCGGCGTCAACTGAATCAATCTTCCCGGCGGCTCGGCCAACGACCGCACCGCCTCGACGCACTCGACGACCGGCTCGACCATCATTACCATGCCCGGCCCGCCGCCGAACGGCCGATCGTCCACCTTACGATGCTTTCCCTGCGCCCAATCGCGGATGTCGTGCAACTGCACATCCACCAGTCGCCGTTCGATCGCTTTGGCCAACAGGCTCTGGCTCAAGTAGCCGGTGAACATCTGCGGAAACAGCGTCAGGACGTCGAATCGCATCGCAATATCGTCCTACGACGCGGCCTCTAACCTTCGGTCGCGGCCTCGGCAGGAGCATCGGCCGGTGCATCGGCTGCCGCTTCGGCCGGAGTTTCCGTCGGAGTTTCTGCGGCTGCCTCTGCCGCAGCTTCCACAACCGGTTCCGGCTTCTTCGGCATTTCGACCGGCGTCGGGGCCGGCGGAACCGGCTTCTTCTCCGCCAATCGCGCCAGCGCCGCTTCTTGATCGCCGATGAACTTGCCGTTCGTGCCGTACTTCTTGATCAGCACCGCCACTTTGTCGCTCGGCTGCGCGCCGACACCGAGCCAATAGTCGACTCGTTCCCGCTTGAGCACCGCCCGCGCGTGCGCGTCGCCCACCAGCGGATCGTAGGTGCCGAGTTCCTCCAACACTTTGCCGTCGCGCGGGGAGCGAATGTCCATCGCGCAAATCCGGAAGTACGGCCGATGCTTGCGGCCCATCTTCTTCATGCGAATACGTACTGACATCTAGTTACCTTTCTGATTGCGTCGTTGTTTGCGCCGCTCTTGTTCGAGCCGCCTACGTTTGTCTTGTTTTTCCCGGGCCGACAACCGTTTGCCGGTTCCGACTTTCGCCTTGGTCAACATGCCGGCCGGATTCGCCAGCGCCCCCTGTTGAATCTGCTTCACCATCTGCATCCGTTCCCGCATGCCCTTGCCGGCCATCTGTTTCATCATCGACGCCATGCCGTCGAACTGTTTGACCAGATCGTTGATCTCGTTCGGCTGAACCCCCGCCCCCGCCGCGATTCGCCGCCGGCGGCTCTGGTCGATCACCCGCGTCGGGTTGCGCCGTTCCTCCGGCGTCATCGAGTCGATAATCGACACCAGCCGCGAAAAATCCTTCTCTGCGTCGCCGCCGGACATCATGTCCTTCAACGCGCCCATGCCCGGAATCAGGCCCATCACCTTTTGCAGCGGCCCCAAGCGCCGCACCTGCAAAAGCTGCTTGCGAAAGTCGTCCAGCGTGAACTCGCCGGCCCGCATCCGCTCTTCCTGGCGGGCCATCTCGTCCTGATCGAGCTTGTCCTGCGCCTGCTCGACCAGCGTGAGAATATCGCCCATCCCCAGGATTCGCTGGGCCATCCGGTCCGGATGAAATTCCTCCAGTGCGTCCGTGTGCTCGCCCGTGCCGATGAACTTGATCGGCACGCCCGTCACGGCTTTGACCGACAGCGCCGCGCCACCGCGCGTATCGCCGTCGAGTTTGGTCATGATCGCGCCGTCCAGCTCCAGCGCTTCGTTGAACGCCTTGGCGCTGTTGACGGCGTCCTGGCCGGTCATGCCGTCGACAACCAGATACACCTGCTCCGGCTGACACCGCTCGTCGACGCGGCGCAGTTGGGCCATCAACTCGTCGTCGATGTGCAGCCGCCCCGCCGTGTCCAGAATCACCACGCTCGCGCCGATCTCGCGGGCCTTCTTCTGCGCGTCTCGGCACACCTTCACCGGATCTTGCGTGTCGCGGTCCGAATAAACCGGCACGCCGATCTGCTCGCCCAGCACGTGCAACTGGTCGATCGCCGCCGGTCGCTGCAAGTCGGCCGCCACCAGCAGCGGCGTCCGCCCCCGCTTTTTGAGCATCAGCGCCAGCTTGCCGCAGGTCGTCGTCTTGCCCGACCCCTGCAAGCCGCACATCATCACCGTCGTCACTTCGCCCCGCAGATGCAGCGAGTGATCGACCGGCCCCATCAATTGGGCCAGTTCCTGATAGACGATGCCGACCAATTGCTGCGTCGGGTCGAGCGAATTGAGCACTTTCTCGCCGACCGCTTGCTCCGTCACCTTCGACATGAAGTCGCGGACGACAGTGAAGCTGACGTCGGCGTTGAGCAGGGCCTCTTCGACCTGCTTGAGCCCCTCGCGCATATTTGCTTCGGTCAGCTTCCCCCGTCCGCGCACGGCGCGGATGGCGGACTGCAAGCTGTCTTGAAGCGACTCGAACATGGCCGGATTTCCCCATTTATGCGAAGCCCTGTAGTGTAACGATTCACCGCCCAGATTGGCAATCCGCAATGGCCGAATTGCATTTGGCCGGTGTGAGCGTCTCGATTGTGGGTGGAAAATCGGGTCTATTGACGGTAGTGGGC
>JBBDYI010000061.1:0-7169 GCA_040901705.1 Pirellulales bacterium
ATTTGTCGCCGACGAATCGCCGGATGCATTCGATCGGCTGGTCGACCGATTGCTCGCGTCGCCACGTTACGGCGAGCGTTGGGGCCGGCATTGGCTGGACGTGGCGAGGTTTGGCGAAACGGCCGGATACGAAGTCAACACGCCGCGCGACAACGCCTGGCCCTATCGCGATTACGTGATTCGCTCCCTCAACGAGGACAAGCCGTACGATCGGTTCGTCAAGGAACAGTTGGCCGGCGATCAGTTGGGCGCCGGCGTAGCGACGTCGTTTATCGTCGCTGGGCCGAAGGATCTGGTAGGCATCAACAACGTCGAAGGGCAGCGTCAGCAGCGGCTAGACGACTTGGACGACATGCTTTCGGCGACGAGCACGGCTTTTCTGGGGCTGACGGTCGGTTGCGCGAAGTGCCACAACCACAAATTCGATCCGATTGCGCAGCAGGATTACTACCGGCTGGCGGCGGCGTTTGCCGGCGTCGCGCACGGAGATCGTCCGGTCGAGTCGCTCGACTACGAACTACGGGCGAGCGAAGCGCCGCAAATCCTGGCGCGGCTGGAAGCGATCGACGCGCGGCTCGCTGAGTTCGATCGCGCGATCGACGCGCTGGGCGAGCGCTTGGCGACGATACCTTCGACGACCGCCACGCCAGCGCCCGCGGTCGAGGCCGAGTTACGTCCGGCGGTCAATTCGCAGCGAAACGTCGACCGGTTTGCCGGCGTGAAGGCCCGGTTCGTGCGGTTCACGATCGAGGACACGAACGCCTCGGAACCGTGCCTCGACGAGTTGGAAGTGTTTTCGGCGGAACCGCAGCCGCGCAACGTCGCGCTCGCCTCGCAGGGGGCAAAGGCGACCGCATCGGGCGTGTACGCCAACGGTGGACTGGCGATTCATCAATTGGCCCACGTCAACGACGGACAATACGGCAACGGCCGGAGTTGGATTTCCAACGAGGACCGCCGCGGCTGGGTGCAGATCGAGTTTTCCCAACCGGCGACGATCGACCGCGTCGTGTGGGGACGCGACCGCGAGCTGAACTTCCGCGACCGCACCGCCACGAAGTATCGCATCGACGTGGCCGAGACGCCGGGCCAGTGGATCACCGTCGCCACCAATGCCGATCGCCGAGCGTTCGATGCAAACGCCAACTCCGCGGCCGGCCGCGACGTCGGCCGCTTGCCGCGGGAAGACGCCGAAGCATATCGCCGGTTGTCGGACGAGAAGTCGCAGCTATCGAGCCAGTTGCCCAAACCGACGATGACGGCCTTCGCAGGTACGTTTTCCACTATGCCGCCGCCGACCTATCGGCTCAATCGTGGCGACGTGATGCAGCCGCGCGAGGAAGTCGGCTCCGGAGGTTTGACCGGCATCGGTGCGGAACTCGACTTGCCGCCGTCCGCCACCGACGCCGAGCGGCGGCGGAAACTGGCGGAGTGGATCGCCGATCCGGCCAACCCGCTCACCGCTCGCGTGATCGTCAATCGACTGTGGCACTATCATTTCGGCCAGGGCCTGGTGGCGACGCCGAGTAATTTCGGCTTCTTGGGCGGCAAGCCGTCGCACCCGCAATTGCTCGACTGGTTGGCGGCCGAGGTCGTCCAGCAAGGCTGGAGCCTCAAGGCGATGCACCGGTTGATGGTCACTTCGGCGGCGTGGCGACAGAAGTCGGACGCGCGCGACGATGCGATGGCTGTCGACGCCCAGTGCCGGTTGCTGTGGCGATATCCGCCGCAGCGGCTGGAAGCCGAGCCGATTCGGGACTCGATCCTGGCGGTTTGCGGCACGCTCGACCTGCGGATGGGCGGACCGGGGTATTCCGTGTTCGAGCCCAACGGCAACTACGTGCGGTTGTATACGCCGAAGAAGACTTACGGGCCTGCCGAATGGCGGCGGATGGTTTATCAAACCAAGCCGCGGATGGAGCAGGACGCGACGTTCGGCAATTTCGATTGCCCCGACGCCAGCACGTCGGTCGCCCACCGCAACGCATCGACCACGGCTCTGCAAGCGCTCAACTTGTTCAACAGCGAATTCATCCTCCAGCAGGCCGGCTATTTCGCCGACCGGCTGCGTCGCGAGGCGCCTGACGGCATCGATTCCCAAATAAAACGGGCATTCGAGCTGGCATTCGGCCGCGGGCCGGAGGCCGACGAAGCGTCGGGGGCCGCGGAATTGGCGCGGCAGTTTGGATTGGAGTCGGTTTGCCGAGCGATACTTAACGCGAGTGAGCTCGTTTATGTAAACTAAAAGACGATGTGACGCTGCACCATGCGTTCCTTGATCTGCGGTTTGCCGGAGTTTCACAATGTCCAACTCAATCCTGCCCTTTGACGTCAATCAGTACTCGATTCCAGAGCGCATCGCGATGATCGGGGAGATTTGGGATAGCATGGCCGACGAGGCGACCGCTATTCCCCTTACCGATGCGCAAAAGGCGGAACTTGACCGTCGAATCGCCGAATGCGAAGAGCACCCGGAAGACCTTGTGCCGTGGCCAGACATCGAACGAAGGATATTTGGTGAAGGGAAATGACGCGCGAAATTGCGTTCACGAGGTCGGCGGAGTTGGAATTCGACTCGGCGATCGAATGGTACGAAACGCGTTCGCTAGGTCTTGGAAAACGGTTTGCCGCGGAAGTCCGCCTCCTTCTTCGGCGAATCAGCGAAAACCCAACGTTATTCGCGGTTGCCTACAGGAACGTGCGACGTGCCAAGGTTCGCCGATTTCCCTTCGCGGTATTTTTTCTGGAAGCGCCCAGGCAAGTGGCAATTTTGACCATTACCCATACCAGCCGCGACTCTGAAGTCTGGAGGAAACGGATCGATGACGGGATCGGCGATTAATGCTGTCGGCTGAAAAGACATTGAGGTTACACGATGCAAAACACGTTTCTTTCCCTAAACGGTCTCCGTCTGCTCAATCGCCGCGGTTTCATGCACGACGCTGCCGGCGGATTGGCGAGCGTTGCGCTCGCCGCGCTGCTGGGGCGCGAGCGTCTGCTGGCCGCGGATTCGGCGGGACCGATTCGCCCGATCGTCGAACCTACGAAGCCGCTGGCGTCGCGACCTCCGCATTACGCCGCCAAGGCCAAGCGGGTGCTGATGATCTTCTGCTCCGGGGCGTGCAGTCACTTGGAAACGTGGGACTACAAGCCGGCGCTCGATAAGTACGACGGCAAGCCGATGCCGGGGTCCGATCAACTCAAGACGTTTCAATCGACGCCCGGGGCGCTGACGAAGCCGCGATATGATTTCCGCCCGCGCGGCGAATGCGGCAAGTATACGTCCGACCTGTTGCCGAACATGGGCGAGCTGGTCGACGACATGTGCTTCATCCATTCGATGACGTCGAAGACGAACACGCACGGGCCGGGCGAAAACTTCATGAGCACCGGCTACACGGTCGACGGCTATCCGAGCATCGGCGCTTGGACGACCTACGCGCTGGGGAGCGAGGCGGACAATCTGCCGGCGTTCGTGGCGATCCCCGATCCGCGCGGCGTGCCGCAGGCGGGGCCGAACAACTGGTCGAGCGGGTTTCTGCCGGCCGTGTTCCAGGGGACGCCGTTCAATGCGCAAAAGCCGATCGCCCATCTCGACCGGCCGTCGGGCATCGCCGGCGAACAGGATCGCGCGACGCGGGACTTTCTCAAGCGGCTCAACGAGAAACATCTCGCACGTCATCCGGGCGATTCGCAACTGGCGGCGCGGATCAGCAGCTACGAGCTGGCCGCGCGGCTTCAGCAGAGCGCGCCGGAAGTGGCGGACCTGGCCAGCGAGACGCCGGAGACGATCAAGGCGTATGGCGCGGATCAAGCCGATCCGGTTCGCGCCGGGTTTGCGCGGAACTGCATTCTCGCGCGGCGGCTGCTGGAAAACGGCGTGCGGTTCGTGCAACTGTTCAATGGAGCCTACGCGATGGGGGAGGGTGTCGGGAATTGGGACGGACACAAGACTCTCAAGAAGCAGTACGACGTGCATGGACCGATTCTCGACCAGCCGGCGGCGGCGTTGCTCAAGGACCTCAAGCAGCGGGGCCTGCTCGAAGACACGCTGGTGGTGTGGACGACTGAATTCGGCCGCATGCCGTTCTTCCAAGCCGGGGCGTCGGGCCGCGACCACAATCCGCACGGCTTTACGTGTTGGATGGCCGGAGCGGGCGTGAAAGCTCCGTACACCTACGGCGCGACCGACGAGTTCGGTTACAAGGCCGAAGAAAAACCGTCGATCGTTTACGACTTGCACGCCACGATTCTGCATTTGCTGGGGCTGAATCACGAGCGGCTCACCTTCGCCCACAACGGCACTGAGCGGCGGCTGACCGACGTGCATGGACATCTGTTGACGGACATCCTGGCGTGAGGGCTTGTGAATAAATGTAGGGTGCTCTGTGAGCACCAGAAACCGTTGTGCCAAGGTGCTCACAGAGCACCCTACAGGCCTTGCGGATTGAGGTGCGAGCCGCGGGCGACGGAATGACGTTCGGCCTGGGTCTGGTATAGTATGGCGATTCGCGCCGGAGGGGAGCGTATCGTCCGGCGGCCTTTCTCACCCAGGAATCGTGCGTTTCATGGCCCGCGAGCCGCTTTATCAATCGACGCCGGCGGGCGACGAGGAGGATCGCGATCTGCGCCCGCAGCGGATGCGCGACATGGTCGGTCAGCGGGCGGTCTATGCCCGGCTGGAGATCGCGGTGGACGCCGCAGGCAAGCGGAACGAGCCGCTGGGGCATATCCTGTTCGACGGCCCGCCGGGGTTGGGCAAAACGACGTTCGCGACTTGCATTCCGCGCGATTTGGGCGTGCCGTTTCAGATCGCCAGCGGCGCGACGCTCAAGGCCCCCAAGGATTTGATTCCCTACTTGACCAACGCCGAGGCGGGGTCGGTGCTGTTCATCGACGAGATTCACCGCATTCCCAAGCCGGTCGAGGAATTTCTCTATCCGGCGATGGAAGATTTCCGGATCGACATCATCTTGGGCGAAGGCGTCAACGCGCGGACGCTGAACATCACGCTCAAACCGTTCACGCTGATCGGCGCGACGACACGGACCGGGCTGATCTCCGCGCCGCTACGCGACCGGTTTCAGATGCGCGAGCATTTGGATTTTTACACGGTCGTCGAGCTGGCCGAGATCGTGCGCCGCAATGCGGCCAAGCTGCGGCTGCCGCTGGACGACGAAGCGTCGGACGAAATCGCCGCCCGTAGCCGGGGAACGCCGCGGCTCGCGAACAACCGGCTGCGGTGGGTGCGCGATTACGCGACCAGCCGCGCCGATGGGCGAGCGACGATCGCCGTGGTTCGCGCGGCGCTCGAAATGCAGGGCATCGACGTGCTGGGACTGGACGGACAGGATCGCAAGTATCTGGCCACGATCGTCCGCGTGTTCGACGGCGGTCCGGTGGGCGTCGATGCCGTGGCGCATACGCTCAACCTCGAACCGGACACGCTGGAAGACGAAGTCGAGCCGTTCCTGCTCCGCTCGGCGCTGGTCGTGCGCACACCGCGCGGGCGGCGGATTACGGCGGAAGGCTACGAACATTTGGGGCTGGTTCCGCCAACGCGAGACGCCGCAGAGCCGAACGACGGCGGGCCGCAAGGGCGATTGTTCGGCTAGCCCCTGCGGATTTCACGGCGACGGCGAATTCCGTAAGGGCCGAAGTCTGTAGCAGCCGAAGTCTGTGGGAGGCGAATCCTTTCGCCGATAACGTCGGTTGACGGTGCTTTCGGCGAAGGGTCTCGCCTCTCGCAGTTCTGCAGTCCGTACTAAAAGATTCCCATCGCCGCGAGGCTGTAGCGGACGATCAAGCCGGCCACGACGACGCTGACCATGCTCATCAGTTTGATGAGAATGTTCAGGCTCGGGCCGGAGGTGTCCTTGAACGGATCACCGACGGTGTCGCCGACGACGGCCGCCTTGTGGGCGTCGGTTCCCTTGCCGCCGTGGACGCCGCTTTCGATATACTTCTTGGCGTTATCCCACGCGCCGCCAGCGTTGGCCATAAAGATGGCGACGCAGAACCCGGTCGCCAATCCGCCCACGAGTAGGCCCATCACGCCGGCCACGCCGAACACCAGGCCGGTGACGACCGGAATCAATAGGGCCAGCAGCGACGGCACGACCATTTCCCGCTGGGCCGCCTTGGTGCTGATGGCGACCGGCGAGGCGTAGTCGGGCTTGTCGGTTCCCTTCATGATGCCGGGCTTTTCGCGGAACTGGCGGCGGACTTCTTCGACCATGCCCTTGGCGGCGCGGCCGACGGCTTTCATGGTCATTGCGCAGAACACGAACACGGCCATCGAGCCGAGCAACACGCCGATGAGGACTTTGGGGTTCATCAGTGTGACGTCGTAGTAGCGCATGAAATCGGCCATCTTGGCGTTCTTGACTGGCACGACGCGGTGTTCGTCTTCAAGCATCTTTTCCGTACTCGCATCGATTTTGGCTTCGACGAGGCTATTTCTTGGCAAGTCCGGGAAGCCGGGAATCGCCGATGCGTCAAGCACCAGCAGCGGGTGGTTCTTTTTCGGATCGGAACCGAGTTTGACGACGACGCCATCGGTCAACTTGACGAAGTCGCCTTCTGTGAGCTTCTTCCTTTCGCCGCGAATCGTCAGATACTGCTCTGGCGTGCCCTCGACATTTTCCGCCACGGCGGTCCCCCAACGTTCGAAGCCGACGCGGACTTCTTCGATGTAAGCAGCCAACAGCGCGAGCGCGGTGAGCGCCGCCGAACCGATGGCGAAGCCTTTGCCCGTGGCGGCGGTGGTGTTTCCCAAGCAGTCGAGGGCGTCGGTCCGTTCGCGGACGATCGGATCGAGGCCGGCCATCTGGGCGTTGCCGCCGGCGTTATCGGCGATGGGGCCGTAAGCGTCCGTGGCCAGCGTGATGCCGAGCGTGCTAAGCATTCCGACCGCGGCGATGCCGACGCCGTACAAGCCGAGCGCGAACTCATTGGGGTCGGAGAAGTTCCAGCCGTTGGAGAATCCGAAGGCGGCTAGCGTCGCCGAGCAGATGACGAGGATCGGCACCCAAGTGCTCATCATGCCCTCAGCCACGCCGCCGATGATAAGCGTCGCCGGTCCCGTGAGCGCCTGATCGGCGAGTTGCTGCGTCGGTTTGTAGTCGCTGCTCGTCGAGTATTCAGTCCACTTGCCGATCAACCAGCCG
>JBBDYI010000062.1:0-7168 GCA_040901705.1 Pirellulales bacterium
TCCGAACGCTCGACGACGTCGATGGTCTTCGCCGCGAAGCGTCCCGTCGCATGAGAGGTTGTGAATGAATGTAGGGTGCTCTGTGAGCACCACAAAGCGTTGTGCCAAGGTGCTCACAGAGCACCCTACAGGTTGCGGTTGGACTTGTTCATGTTCGATTCTTTCACAACCTCTGAGCCGCTGAGAGCGCTCTCTGTTTGTTCTCGCGCTTTCTGTTTTTGCACGCGCGTTAATCCGGCTGTCATCTTTTCATAAAAGCGTTTAGTCCGTTCGAGGCGACCGAATTGGACTTCAAGTCGCGAAGTCCTTGCTGCGATTGACTTTAGCAGCGCGAGAAAAACAGAGGATGGTTATGAAGAGGGTTGGTTCCGGGGAGCCGTGCGGTCCTTGACCGGCTCAATTCTTGGTCCAGGCCCGCTGCAGAAAACCGATCCAATTGCCGTGCGCGATCTTCTCGACGTCCGCCGTTGCGTAGCCGCGCTCGGCGAACATCGCCGGTAGCTTTTGCAGGTCGGCGATCGTGTCGAGATCGCCCGGCGATTGCTCGCGGCCGAATCCGCCGTCCAGATCGGTGCCGATAGCGGAGTGGTTGGCGTTGCCGGCCAGTTGGCAGACGTGGTCGACGTGGTCGATGACGTGCCGCATCGAGACGCCGGTCTCTTCGGGCGTCGAGCGGCCGCGCTGCCAGCCGCCGACCAGCATCCAAGCGTCGAAGGCGGCCCCGATCACCGCACCGCGGCGAATCAATTCCTTGATCTGATCGTCGCTGAACTGCCGTTGATCGTCGACCAGAGCGCGGCAATTGTTGTGGCTCGCCCACACGGGGCCGTCCCATCGGTCCATCGCTTCCCAAAAACTCTCGTCGGATAGATGCGTGGCGTCGAGGATGATTCCCAGCCGCCGCATCTCGACGAGCAGCTCGCGACCGATCGCGGTCAGCCCGCCGAGGCTGTGCGTGCCGTGTCCGTAGCGGCCCGGTCCGTAATGCACCGGCCCGACCGCCCGCAATCCGGCGGCGTAAGCGCGCTCCAAGTGTCGGGGCGTGAGAATCGAGTCGGCCCCTTCGAGGCTCAGAATGTAGGCCACCGGCAGCTTCTCGCTCGGTTCGTCCCGCCATAGGCCGACGTGCTTTTGCAGCCCCGAAAGATCGACGATCTGCGCCATCTGGCCCGCCTCTTCCATCGCCCGATACCAGGAAAGTTGCGCCTGCGTCATCGCCCAAGCGATTTCGGGGCTGGCGAAGCCCGGCAGACTCCGCAACATGCTTTTTCCCGGCACGCCGCGGGCGATCATCGTCGCAACGCAGATGCCGACCTGGCCTCGCCGCATGTCGGGCAGCGAAACCGTGTTCTTGCCGCGATCGACCTTGTCGGACAGGCCGAGCGCGACTTCGCGGTCGCGAATCTCGGCCACGGGCTGCGACAGATCGCGGTTCCACTCCAGAGCATTCATGCCGAGATCGAGATGGGCGTCGAAGATGAGCATGGGAGCAGGGGTCAGGGGGGCAGTAGTCGGGGGTCGCCGCGGTTGCGGCCGCACTTGCGTTGTCGCCGCACTACCGTTGTGGCCGGTCTTTCGACCGCGTTGTGGTCGGTCTCACGACCGTGCCACGAGAGCCGCAGTGGTTTCAGAACAACTTCGGCGCGTCGTCCTTTGATGCGGCCTCTTCGGGCGGCTCTTTTCTTGATGTCGATCGGCGGCGGCTGCGGGGCTGGTCTTGGGCGGCTTGCGTGGCGGAATCGGTGTGCTCGAACGGTTTGGTCACTGCATGGCCGTCGGCGTCGACGCCGGTGAGCAGTTCGATCCGCTGCTCCGCGGTTTCCAGCATTGCGTAGCACTGCCGCAGCAGCTTCACGCCTTGCTCGTATTTTTGCATCGCCTCGGCCAGGCCGATGCGGCCTTCTTCCAGATCGTGGACGATCGTTTCCATCCGTTCGAGCGCTTGCTCGAACGTTGGCGTCGGCTCGTCGGCGTCCGTTTTTGGTTCTTTCACAATCGATTCCCCGTAGGGTGCTCTGCGAGCACCTTCGTTTCACGCGGACACATTCACGACGACCAGCGACAACAATACCAAAAAAACGTCGCGCCTTAAGCCCAGGTGCTCGCAGAGCACCCTACAAGCCTTTACTCACGGTTGCCTTGCGCGGCGTTATAGCAGTAGTCGAACAACATTTCCCACTCCCGCCGGGCGACCGATCGCAACAGTCGCTGGGCGGCTTCATCGTCGGAGCGCTCGCACCGTTCGCAGAGATCGACGAACCGAAACGGATCCCAGTCGCCGCCGTCGAACTCCGCGAGCAACTCCGGCGGAGCTTCGGCAAGCGCTCGGGCTTCGGCATTGGCGGCGGCGGCCAGCGGCGCGAACGCCGGATGCCGCCCGACGCGGCGAAACCAATACCTGGCGTTGCCGAAATCTCCTTCGCGGCGGTGCATGATGCCGTGCCAGTAGCTGCCGGTTGGCGTGTCGATCGACTGACTGATCGCGTGCGATTCGTCCAGGAAGTCGTGCCACAACCAGAGTCCGGCCAGTGCGGCGCTGGCCATTTCTGCGTCGACGACCGGCGCGGCGAACAATTGCTCCGCGGCAAGCGACGCGAGCCGCGGCCGCATCGTCCGATTCGGCTCGCCACGGCCAACAGCACAAAGCCGCTCGTCGCCCAAAATCGCGGCAACCACGGGTCCGTAGGAGTTGGAATCGAACGATTTCACGAGGCGGCCTGGGCGACGCGGTTCAGGAGACAGGAGACTGGAGTCGGGGGGCAGGGATGTGTGGCTATGCGGTGGCCGCTTTGTAAAGGTTCATCGTGATGTGCGCCTGTCCTTGATGGTGGGCTTCGTGCCAACCGAGAATGTAGAGCACGTCTTGGATCGTCAGCTTCCGCTCGGCCAGCGCCGCGGGGATTTCGCCCAGCCGTTCGTCGCCGAAGCGGCCCAGCGTGTCGAGCAGGTTTGCCCGCGTGGTGGCGAGCGTTTGGCGAATCGTATCGAGCGCAGGGACGTTGTCGTCGGGCGTGCTGCCGAAGCGAAACCGCGGCCACAGATCGGTCGCCACGCCGGACTTGTCGGGGGCCAGTCGCTCCGAAGCGAACACATCCTCCGTGATCGCCACGTGCATCATCTGCCAACCGATATGCGCCCGACCGGCGCCGGGCCGCCACGCCAGCACCCGTTGCGGGTCCGGCTCCGCGGCAACGCGATCCAGTAAGCCGAGCGTGCGAACGCGATAGAACTCATAGCTCTTGGCAAATGTTCCCACCTGACTCAACTGAGCAATCGACACGGCGTCATCTCCGTTTTCGTAGGGTGCGATTTAGTACGCATTCCGAAGCTGGAATCTGTAGGAGGCGAATCCTTTCGCCGACGGAATCGCTTGACAGCTCATTCGGCGAACGGATTCGCCTCCTACAGTTCTAAAACAAGCACTTACTGTTTCCAAGTCGCCCAATCGGCCGCCGACCATTCCGCCGACGCGAGCCATCTCTCGTTGTCGCTACTGGCGGTCAGGCGGTCATTCGCCATCGCTGACGCCGTGCGCCTTTTTCAGCACTTCCAGTTCCTTGCTAATCGACTCGATTTGCTTCACCAACGCCGGCATCTGCGGACCGACCATTTCCACCACGCCGCGCTGATTCACTTTGATGCGGTGCGTCGTGTCGTCGATCACTTCAGGGATGTCGGCGTCCCAGCACTTCTTCAAGTCCTCCTTGCTCGGCGCGTCGAGCGGCCGCACCAGTCGCATGCCTACCGATCGGGCTGCGTCCTCGGTATACCACCACGGACTTAGCGGGCGGTTTGGATCGAGCGACTTCCAATCGTTGTCCGCCGAACCCGTGCGGGCCGCACTGCGGCAACGGTCGGGATCGGAATCCCAGCCGCCGCCGCGCACCACGCGCTGCATCAGTTGGTCCGGCCAGCGAACTGTTTTCCATGCCGCGATCGGCTTGCCGGCGGCTTGCTCGGCCAGCCTGGCGTAATGGTCCTCGGCCAGTTGATCGAGCACCCACTCGGCCGCGTTGCCGTGCATGTCGTACAAGCCCCACGGGTTCGGCTTTTTCTCGCCCACCACGTGCGAACGATCGTCGGAGTTTTCGTAGTGCCAGGCATATTCGTCGAGCAGCTTCGGATCGTCGCCGAAGTAGTACGCCGTTGTCGTGCCGGCCCGGCAGGCGTATTCCCATTCCGCTTCCGCCGGCAGGCGATAGACGATGCCCGACAGCTTGGAGAGCCACTTCGTATATTGCCGGGCGGCGAAGTGCGTCATCGTCACGGCTGGTTGGCGCTTGTCGTCGACGTCGAGATACGTCTGTTCCGGATCGTACAATTTGGTTGGCGAGGTGACGGCGTCGACGTCGTTGAGTTCCTGCTTCTGGCCAAGCTGCCGCGAGAGCATCGCGAACTCTTTCTTGGAAAGCTGAGCCTTGAGCATGTCCTTCTGCTTCGCGAACATCAGTAACGTTGAGATTTGGAGCCGATCTTGCTTGTCGAGCTTTTCGAGCGCCGCCGGGTCGGCGCGGACCTTGTCGAATAGCGGCTTGAGCCGATCGCGGACATCTTGCTTTTCGATGTTGAGCGTCGTCTCGTCGAACGACAGCACGTTGCGCATGCCTTCGAGATCCTTGAACGGCTTGTAGGTGTCCATGTATCGCTCGTACTCGGTCCAGGTCACCTCGTACTTGCCCATCCAGAACGGAGCGACCTCGATGTCGACCTGCGGACCTTCGCTGTCCTCGCGTTTGGCCTCGCCGGCCGGGCTGCCCAGCTTGAACTTGCCGCCGGGAATCGGGAGCATCTCGAACTTGACGTCGGTGCCGGGAATCGTCGCGGTGTACGGGACCATGTAGCCGCGGTCGGTCTTGATCACCGGGCCGGACGTGGGCGCCGTGGCGGAGAAGCCGATTGTGTCGCCAAGTGCTTGATCGTCGGCCTTGGCTTCGATGGCGACGAATGCGGCGAGCAGTGCTGCGGCGAGTAGCGGTAACACACGATGTCGTGAGTTAGAAAGTAGCAGGTTCATCATCGTGGACACTTTAATTGTCAGTTTGGAAAGCGTCGGGTGGGATAATGCCGGAGCGGGGGACTGATTCTCGTATATTCCCTTACCAGTGTAGCCTAACCGGCCCGCGAGTGAATCCCGCCGACGGCGCCCGCACCAGCGACACCGAGCGTCGCTGGCGGGGTTTTGGAGCCGATCTGAAATGCGCTGCGCGGCTACGACATGGCGGGGCGAGACATTTTTACCTAAGGAGCCTATCCCAAAACCGAATTTTTGTAGGAGGCGAATCCTTTTGCCGAAAGAATCGCCCGACTGTGCTTTCGGCGAAAGGATTCGCCTCCTACAGTTCTGCGATCGCGTGCGAAAAAAGCCTCGCCTTTTGCGCGGCGAGTGGAAGACGTAGAATCCAATCCCACGACCGCCGCGTCGTTTGCTCCGCCTTAAGGGATCCCACATTATGTCGGACGCCAACACCCCCACGAACCTCGCTTCTGCGCATCCCGCCGTCGCGGACCATGCGCCGAAAATCCACATTCTCGGCCTGGGCGACGATGGGCTGGATGGCCTTTCGCCCACGGCGCGGCAGATCATCGAACGCGCCGACCTCATCGTCGGCACGCCGCGGTTGCTGGAACTGGCCGCCACGGAAAAGAACCGGCAGCTTGTTGTCGGCAGCGATCTCGAAGCCGCCGCCGCGCAGATCGCCGCCGCCGCGGGCAAGCGTATCGTCGTGCTCGCGTCGGGCGATCCGCTCTTTTATGGCGTCGCGCGGTTTTTTTGCGACAAGCTCGGCAAAGACCGCTTCGAGGTCGTCCCGCACGTCAGCAGCATGCAGCTTGCCTTCGCCCGCGTGAAAGAAAGCTGGGAAGACGCCTACCTCGCCAATCTCTACAAAGGGCCGCTTGAGCGTGCGTTCGACGCCATCCGCGTGGCGGAGAAGGTCGGCCTGTTCACCAGCGACGAGTTGACGCCGGCCAAAATCGCCCGCGAACTGCTCGACCGCCGCATTACCTACTTCCGCGCATACGTTTGCGAAAACCTTGGCTCGCGCGACGAGCGGGTCACGCAGGGCGAATTGGCCGACATCGCCGCGCAGGAGTTTTCGCCACTCAATGTGATGATCCTCGTCCGCAAGCCAAATGTGCCCGACAAGGAAGCCGACGGCCAGGCGCTGCGCATCTTCGGCAATTCCGACGACGTTTTCCTCCAGTCGCGGCCGAAGTACGGTTTGCTCACGCCGGCGGAAGTCCGCTGCATCGCGCTGGCGCAAATGAACCTCCGCCGCAACAGCATCGTGTGGGACATCGGCGCAGGCAGCGGCTCGGTCGCCATCGAAGCCGCGCAACTCGCCACGGCCGGCAAGGTGTATGCCATCGAGATGGACGTTGACGACCATCAGTTGATTCTCTCGAACGCCACTCGGTTCGGCGTGACGAATCTCGACGCGGTGCTGGGCCGCGCGCCGGAAGCATGGGAGAATTTGCCCAATCCCGACAGCGTGTTCGTCGGCGGTAGCGGGCGGATGGTCAATCGCGTCGTCGAATTGGCGTTCGAGCGACTCCAGCCCGGCGGCCGACTGGTGGCCAGCGTCGGCAGCATCGAAAACCTCGCCGCGCTCAACGAAACGCTGGGGGCACGCACGTCCGACGCCCAGGTGTGGATGATCAACGTCGCCCGCGGGACGTACCAACTCGAACGGGTGCGATTCGAGGCGATCAATCCGAGCTTCATCGTGGCGGCGACGAAGCCGAAGTAAGTCCGGCGGCGGCCCACCGCAATCGAACTTGGAAAACATGCTTGTCTTCCAATTGAATTCAAGGCCGCCGAACTAGCCGAACGCGCCCCAAAAGGACGTGGCCGCGGTAGTCGAGACCGCCGCGGGCCAACTGTGGCGGTTATGCCACTCACCAGTCAATGGCTGCGGATCAGGCGACAAGTGTGGGCGAAAAGTGTGGGCGAAAAAACGGCTGTTCCCGGCGGATTACTTGCGGTGTTAGGCTCCATGCCCGAGGCAGGTAGAAAAACACCTCTTCACCGACTGGCTGTCGATGCTCGCGGCGCTGGGCGTGGGCTGGCGACCGTCGCGGACGCGAACTTCGCCGCGCAGGGCGTCCAGCATGCGCTGCCACGTGCCGTCGTCGCGCCACGCGGCGAAGTATTTGTACGCCGTGCTCT
>JBBDYI010000063.1:0-1121 GCA_040901705.1 Pirellulales bacterium
TCCGCGCGATCAATGACAACGCCGAGCTGGGCGTGACGGCCGTGGTTGAAGGCGATCAATTCAAGCTCATCGACAACACGGGCGGGAGCGGCAACCTACGCGTGCAAGAAGTCGGCAGCGGCACCACGGCCGCCGACCTGGGGTTGAGCGGCATCAACGTCGCCGCCAACGAGGCGACGGGCACGGACGTATTCGCGTTGTCGGCCCTCACGAAGCTCTCACGGCTGAACGACGGCAACGGCGTGGAGCTGCAATCGGGGAACGACCTGGCGATCACGTTGGCCGACAGCACGACACTGAGCGTCGACCTCGGCAGCGCAGAGACGTTGGGTGCGGTTCTCACGGCACTGAACGCCGCCAATCCAGCCAAGCTTTCGGCAGCCATTGCGGCCGACGGCAGCCGCCTCGAACTGACCGATCTCACGACCGGCGGCACGACCTTCGCCGTGGCAAACGTCGGAGTTGGCACAGCCGCCGAAGAATTGGGCCTCACGGTTGCCTCGGCCGGCGACACGATTACCGGCCGGCGATTGTCCAGCGGACTGCGCGATACTTTGGCCGCCAGCCTGCGCGGTGGACAAGGGCTCGGCACGCTGGGCGTCGTCAATATCACCAACCGCAATAGCGTGACCTCGAATGTCGATCTGTCGGCGGCCGAAACGCTGGCCGAAGTCGTGGATGCCATCAACGACCAGGCGACCGGTGTCACGGCTTCCATCAACTCGGCCCGCAACGGCATCTTGCTCACCGACACGACCGGAGCGACGGCCAGCAATTTGATCGTCGCCAACGGAGACGCCAACAATTCGGCCACGGCGCTGGGCATTGTGGCCAATGTCGCGGCGACAACCGTCAACAGCGGCACCTTGTCGCGCCAGCAAGTGAGCCGATCGACGTTGCTCTCCACGCTCAATCAAGGCAAAGGCGTCAATCTCAGCGACTTCCGCGTCACCGATTCCGACGGTCTCACGGCGACCGTCGACATGAACACGCTGGGCAGCGAGCCGGAAACGGTGGGCGACGTGATCGACCGCATCAACGCACTGGCGGTCGACGTCGATGCTCGAATCAACGATACCGGCGACGGCATTTTGCTCGTCGATCGGGCCAACGGCGCCAGC
>JBBDYI010000064.1:0-7092 GCA_040901705.1 Pirellulales bacterium
CAAGCCGGGCAATAAACCCTGGAAGAACGAGCCGAGACCGCCGATTAGCCCGTGTTGCTCGTCGCCGGCGACTTTCGTGAGCTTCTGGACGTTGACGTGAAAATGCCCGCCGTGGCCGGCCGAGAACGTCACCGGCACGCCGCTGGCCGTCCATGTTCGCGGATCGTTGAAGTAGATCGACGCCACCGCGCCGGTGCCTTGCGTGCGGAAGGCGTCGAGCTTGGCTTGCTCGTTGGCAAGGCTGTAGCCCGGCCCGTCGACGATCAAGTCCTTGACTCCGGCCAAAACGGTCTGCTTGTTTACCGTGGCGTTGGCGTCGGACGACGTTGCGCCGACCACGTGCGCGACCGCTCCGGCCGGCGCGGCAGCCATCACCCACGTGCCGCCGCTCGTGTAGGCGCCGTTGCCGACGGAGCCGTTCAGGCGGAACGTGTTCGCCGTGACGTTCGACACGGTGAACGTGCCGTTGGCGGCGGTGTTGCCGACCGCGCCGGAAATCGTCACCTGCTCGCCGTTGGCCAGCCCGTGGCCGTTGGATGTAATAACGATTGGCGTGGCGTTGGTCGCGCCCGTGACCGCGCCTTGAAAGCGTTTGGCGACGTAGTTCGGGCCGACGAGTTGGGCGATGTGGTTGACGCCGGCCGTATCGCCGGATGCTTTGGCGGCGACATACGGCTGAGCCGCAATGTTGTTCGTTTTGTAGAACGGCGGGTTGCCCGTGTTCGTGCCGGTGGTATCGATGTCGATGTCCATGCCGGCCTGATGCGACGAGTGTCCACTCGTCAGGCCGCCGCCTTTAGTCGTCGCTCCGATGAATGGCAGCGTCAGCGCGGTGTTGGCATCGGCCGCGTTAAGCACGGCTATGGCCGCGTGGGTCATGTAGTCTTCGGTCGACCCGGCGTTGGTGATGCCGGCGGTGTACGTGACCTGCACCCAACGCGGGGCCAACTCGTGATTGATGCAGGCGTTGGGCGTCGTGCTCGACTCGTTGACCGAGCTATCGGCAATGGCCGCGTTGAACACGCCGATGGCGTGCATTGTCGCCGCGTCGAGAACGCCGTCGACCGTGAGCAAGCTTGCGCCGTTGCCGATCTGGTTTTGATATCCCAGATACCGCAGCCGCTGTTCGGCGCGATAGACATCGAGCCGGGACGAGCCGAACGTCACTTCGTTGCCGCCGAACGCGGAATAGCCGTTGGCCGCGGCGAGATCGACCGACAAGTTAATATCGCCGGCGTAGACGATTTCGTCGGAGTTGTCCGTGGCGTCGATGAAATGCAGTTCGTACGTGGCGATGTCCGAGCTGGCTCCCGTGCCAAGCACGCCCGGCGCGGTCGACGGCGCGGTGATCTGCGGCAGATAGTACATAACGCCGCGATCGACGAACGACTCGCTATCGTCGCTGATGTAGTTGGAGTCGTCGTTTCCAAAGCCGTCAGTGGCGGCCGTGCCGGTGGCGAACGGAATGAAGATGTTGTATTCGTAGTGCCCGATGAGCGGGTCGAGGGCGAGGCTGACGTTGCCCGTCGATTCGATCAGTTGCCGCAAGTCGATGCGCGTGACGTCGCCATAGCGGGCGGTGGCGTCGAGGTCGAGCGGCGTGATCAGATTGCCCGAGGCGGGTGCTCCCGCGACGATGGCCGCCGGGGCGGCGCCCGCCATGTCGAGCAGGTCGGCGCGGCCGAGCATGCGCTGCTTGACGACATCGTCGGCCCACGAGCGGGCGAATTCGGCGCGGGCGTTGGCCATCGCGTCGCCGGCGAGGACGTTTTGCTGGTCGGGATCGAGCGGGCTGTGGCTAAGCACGACGCGCTCTTCGAGCGATTCGAGGTGCGTGCGACGCGGCGCGATCTGCTGAAGCCGCCGCCGCTGGTGGCTTGGTCGATTGGGATCGCGAACTTCGCGGTGGCCGAAGCCGCCTGGGCTTTTTCGTGAGAACATTTGGATATCGCCTCGCTCGCGACATGCCGACACCCCGCCGAGAGCGCGGCGGAGCACGAAATGAGAGTGTGAGTGAATCTGCGCGTTTGCGTTCCGCTGGATAGTGATAGTATCGATACGCCATCGCTTCGGCGCATCGGCCGCGCGGCGGTTCTTTTTCTGCGAACCAATCAGTTATTCTGATCTAATGCGCGAGGTTTGCAAGTATTTAATGGAGGTAATGCCGTTTTTTTCTTGGCGACCGTGGCGCGGAGAAGCTGGATCTGATCTGTGCTTGGGGATGCGCGATGCCGGCGTCGCTTTCGGCAGCGACTTCAACTCGCACCGGAATCTCCGGTATTATTGACGGACCCGTCAGCGTAGCCTGGCGTTCATGCCTTGACTTTGCCCAGCTTTTGACTGCCGCTTCATGTCGCAACGTTCTTTGCCATCGCGGCTTTGGTATTCGTTCTTGCGATTTATTTGCAGGTTGTTGGCCGTGATCGTGTTTCGGGTTCGCTGCTATGGGCGGGAATTCGTTCCGGATTCCGGCGGCGGATTGGTGATGTCGAATCATCAGAGCAATATGGACCCAGTGCTCGTCGGGCTGGCGGCGAAACGACGGCTGAACTATCTGGCCCGCGAAACGCTGTTCGGTTTTGCGCCGTTTCGCTGGCTGATTCAATCGCTCGACGCGATTGCGATCGACCGCGAAGGGCTGGGGCTGTCCGGGTTGAAGGAAACGCTGCGGCGGCTCAAGCGAGGCGAGTTGGTGCTGATGTTTCCGGAAGGGACGCGGACGCGGGACGGCGAATTCGCACCGCTGAAGCCAGGGTTTTGTGCGCTCGCGCGGCGGGCGAACGTGCCGCTCGTACCGGTGGCGGTGGCGGGCGCGTTCGAGGCCTGGCCGCGGAGCCGGATGTTGCCGCGGCCGAGCGCGGTGCGCGTTCAATTCGGTCCACCGCTGTGGCCGAGCGACATCGCGCGGCTCGACGACGAGGCGTTGCTCGCGGAGGTCGAAAGACGACTGAAGGAATGCTTCGCGATGGCGCGGCAACGCAACGGCAACAATGGCTGCGGGGCGAGCCAGGCCCGCCATTAACCAACGACCGAACTTTGCCAGACGCGGCGAAGCAATTCACTACCGGCGTTGGTCGCATTCTCGCCTCGCGTCGACAGCGAAAAGCGTTTCGATCATCGGCGTCAACGGACAACATCGCGGAATTAACGATGCTGACTGCGTAGAAACGCCAGCAAGTCGCGGAACTCCGCAACCGTAAGCGTTTGGCCGAGATTGTCCGGCATCAACGATTTGTCGATCGGGTGGCGGTCTTCGATCTGTTCGGCCGCCACGCGCTGAATCCGGCCGTCGGCGTCGCCGAACTGTTGATTCCGCGCGCCGTCTTCGCCGACGAACACGCCGGTGAACGTCGTGCCGTCTTCGGTGCGGACGGCGTAGGCGACGAATTGCGGGGCGACTTCCTTGCTGGGATCGAGAATCGAATCGATCAGCCGTTCGTGGGAAAGTTGGCCGGCGACGAGAGTCAGGTCCGGCCCGATGCGACCGCCGCGGCCATCCATCTGATGACAATTCGCACAGGCGGCGACGCGGGAGAAGAACACGCGGCGGCCGGCGGCGGCATTGCCATGATCGTTGCCGTTCTTCGCACCGTCCAAAAGCGACAGCCACGCCGCGACGTCGGTTGTGGCGGGGCGTGCCGGCTTGTGCGTTGGATCGACGAGTCGAGCCAGCGCTTCCGCGTCGTGGCCGCCGCCGGACTCACGAAGTTTCGTGCGATCATCGTCGGAAAGCGTTGCTCCGGACAGCGCTCGCCGGGCGTCGTCGAGCATGCCCTGCTCGTCGCTTGCGGCCAGCGAGACCAGTGTTTCGCGTTGATTGGCGTCGCTGGGATCGAGACCGAGCATTGCCTCGCCGCGGAGGTCGCGCGACAGCGACTTGTCCTCGGCAGTTTTCACAAGCAGCGCCGCGCGATTGCCGAGCCGCGAACCGCGCAGGCTTCGCACCGCTTCGAGCCGCAGGTCGGCATCGTCGCTCGCGAGCAGTTCGTTCCATCGCTCGCGGCTGAGATTTGGGTAGTCGGGCCGCAGCATCCGCAGCGCCAAACGCCGCAAGTGGATTGGCGTATTCACGTCGTCGAGCAGCGCCGCCACGCGCCGCTCGCTATGCTCGGCCCAATCGTCGGGACGCGGCGTGCCGTCCAGCGCGTCGAGCGCGGCGAGATAGCCCTCGAACAGTTCCCGCGGCACCGGTTCGATTGCGAGCACTTTGCCAAGTTCGTCGCGATAATCGGAAAGCTGCTGCTCGGCTACCCATTTCACGGCCGCGAAACGTACGCGCGCGTCGCTGTCGGCGAGCCACGCGGGCAGATGTTTGGCATTCTCCGTGCGATTCAAGCTTCGCATGACGAGCAAGGCCGACAAGCGTTGTCCCGCCGTCGGCAGCTTCGCCGCGCGGGCCGCGTCGTCGTCCGTCCATGTGGCGGCCCACGCCCTGCGCGCGGCGAGCGCGAGAAACGGATCGTCGATGTCGAACACCGCCAGATCGACGTTCGGCCGCTTGCCCTTGCTCCACTCGGCAGCGGGCGTCGCCGCGAGGCGATCGAACAGCGCGGCCAAGACCGGCAACGGGCGAGTTAGCTGCAATGACTGCTCGGAATACCGCTGCCAAACGGGAATCGGAACCTGACCGGCCGACAGAACGCCAAGCGGCACGGAGTAATTCGGATTTGTCTCGCTTGCGCCAAGCACGGCACACAATTGATTCCATCGCGTCGCCGAATAAAGCGTCGCCCGTGCGACCGGATCGAACTTGGGATGTCGCCATGCGTTCGACAGAGCCAGTTCGTACGGACTTTGGCCTTCTTTGCCGTCCGGGCCGACGGGGCGCGTGCGATCGAGTGCAGCTAGCTTTCGGGCACCGGCCTCGCGAAGCGGCCGGTGTGGCGACACGACCGCGTCGATGATCTCCGTCGGTCTCTCCGGTTTCGGCGCATCTTTCCACCGCAGTCGCCAGATGCGGCCGTGTTTGTGCAGGTTGTAATCTTTCTTGACCCAATCGCTGACGTATAGCGAACCGTCCGGCGCGAGCGCGATGCCGACTGGGCGGAAATCCTGGCCGCCTTGGACGATCGTCTTCATCTTCGAGCCATACGACGCTCCGCGCGGCGTGAGGGTGTGGCGTTCGATGCGGTGTTCGCCCCAACTGGTCAGCAGCAGGTCGCCGAGATATTCTTCCGGCAAGCCGTCCGACTCGTAGGCGATCACGCCGCTGGGGGCCTCGCCCGTGCCGGAGAGCATCGGCAGCGTGCCGGGCACTTCGCCGTTCCACGATTGAAACGGATGCGTGCCGCGGCGACCGAGACGGAAGCGAAATCCGTAATCGCCGCCTTCGACGACGTGCAGCAGCCGGCACGGCGGCCGCGCGTCGGGATCGTTGTCCACCGCGAACAACCGGCCGAACGAATCGGTCGCCACGTGGAACGGATTCCAAAACCCGCTGGCGATCTGGTGCAGTTTTTCGCCATCGGGGCCGCAGCGATAGACGTGGCCGCCTTCGCCGCCGCCGGAGAGTTTCGCGCCGTCGCTGCCGGTGATTTCATATGGCTCGCCGAGGTTCTCGCCGAAACCGAAATAGATGTTGCCGGCGTAGTCGAATGCGAAGCCCGACAGACCGTTGTGCGGGTAATCGCCTTTTGTTTCGAGCTTAACGAGCGTCGTCCGCTCGTCGGCCTTGCCGTCGTCGTCGTTGTCGCGGAGGCGGAACACCTCGCGGCGCGTGGCGACGATCACCGAACCGTCGCGATAGACGGCGAGGCTCATCGAGTGGCGTTCGCCTTCGTGGAAGGTCGTGATGCGGTCGGCGCGGCCGTCGCCGTCGGTGTCTTCGTAGCGCTGGATGCGGTCGGCCGGCGGCCCGTCGTAGTTGTTCGGACGGAAGTGCGTGTGGCTTTCAATGCACAACACGCGGCCTTTCTCGTCGACGGCAATGCCGGTCGGCGTGACGATTTGCGGTTCGGCGGCGAAGAGTTCGAACGCGAGGCGATCGTCGAGCACTTTTGGCTGCCGCACTTCGGCGGCGCGAGAAGTGGAATGCAAAAGGCAGAGTGAAAAATGAAAAATGAAGAATGCGACGCCAACGCGAGGCGTTAGCGCAACCTTCCAAACGCCGCCGCTCATTCTGCATTTTTCATTTTGCATTTTGCATTTCTCCTAGTGCATTTCCGCATCGCAGGCCCCGATGCCGCCGCGGTAGAAGTTGAATTGCACGTTGGGATGATCGGCCAGCAGACTCATCGGCACCGACGTGTCGGGAAGCCGCTTGGAGATCATCAACGACGTCAGCCTCATGCCGAACGGATTGTCGTGGGCGCCGGCGTGCCAGATCGACACTTTTTCGGCTTGCCACGTTTCGACGGGACCGACGCTGATCGCCTGCGTGGGGACATTCGTCACCACGCCGCCGCCGGACGTGCGGGCGTTTTGGATGATCGTCATCGGATGCAGGTCGACGACGCGGGTCGTCAATTTACGATACTCGGCGGGCGACGGTGGTTCGTTAATGTAGTCGCCTGCTCGCCGCGGCGGATCGTTGAACGCCCAGTGTTTCACTTCGCCCTGCCCGCCTTGCATGACCACACAGCGGGCGTGTCGCCAGCTCTCGATATACTCTCGCGGATCGGCCTTGGGGAAATGCAGATTCGACTCGGGCATGGCCAGCTTGGGATGGATGCGATTGAAGCACAACTCGCGATCGGCGCGGGCGAAGGAGAGCGGAAACGACTCCGGCGCTTCGCGGCCGTCGACGAACCATTCGTCCATGCCCCAGAAATGCGCGTGCCGCAGGTCGAGTTCCAACTCGTTGACCAGCCGCGCGACCAGCGGCAACTGTTCGGTCGGACCGATGGGACCGCAAATGCCGGCCGGCCGATCGGACGTCGCTTGCCGCCAAGCGTGGATGTATTCGAGGGCCTCGGCGAGATAGAAGTCTTCGAGCGTGTCGTAAAACTTGACGTTGAAGCCGGGCCGCGAGAGGCCGAGCAGGTCGGCGGCGGACAATCGCGCGGCGTCGTCGAGAACGGCGCGGTCGAGCGTGGTGTAGTCCCACCAATCGGGAGCAACGAGACTTAAGGAGCGCATGAACAGGGGTAGGGG
>JBBDYI010000065.1:0-12331 GCA_040901705.1 Pirellulales bacterium
TGCATTCGCGCGCCGCCGCCGCTGCCGCTAACGATGATCAGCGGCAGCTTTTGCTCGGTCGCCCGCTCGATGAGCCGGGCCAGCTTTTCGCCGACGACCGACCCCATACTGCCCATGATGAAGGCCGAGTCCGTGACGCCAAACGCCACGCGGCGAGCGCGGATCATGCCCGTGCCGGTCACGGCGGCCTCTTTCAGGCCCGTCAGTTTCTGTTCGGCGGCCACGCGTTCGGGATAGGGCTTCTTATCGACGAAACCGAGCGGGTCGGCCGGTACGAGGTCGGCGTCCCACTCCTCGAACGTCCCGTCGTCGAGCACTTGCCGAACCCGCTCGCCGGCCGACACGTACCAGTGATAGTCGCAATGCAGGCAGACGTTCAGCGCCCGCTCGACCTCCTTCACCCACACCGTCTCGCCACAGCCGGGGCACTGCTTCCACAGGCCCTCCGGTGTTTCGCGTTTTGGCCGCTTGCCGCGGGCGGCGGGCTGCTGCTTGCCGTTGTCCATGGACGGGATCCGAAATACGCGAAGCGGTCGGGACGCAAACAAAACGAGGCTGCCGGCCGACAATTCATCCAGCCGCGCAGCCTTTCTTGTAGTCGCTCTGCGGACGACGAACAAGCCGAAACCGGTCGCGCACGTAGGCCACGCGATCACTCGGGAGCTACCCCGTCGGGGCCAATTGCGGCTTGCCGCCAGAGACCAGCGTCCAGCGGCGGCCTTCGCAGGGGGCCTTCCACAGATCGCGCGGCGAACCACCCGCCAATTCGCAATACAGCAAACTGTACATCGGCTCGGGCGCCACGATGGCGATCGTCCGCCCTTCGTGCTTGCGGCTCAGTTTGGTCACGACGGCGTGTGCCCGCTGTTGTGCCGACGCCACCGGTTCGCCCGACGGCGGGCAGATGCTCTCCGGGTTCTCTTGCCACTGCCGATAAACGGTCGGCTGCGTTTGCCGCACCTCGTCGATGCCGCGGCCTTGCCACAGGCCTTGATCGAGATTGCGGAGTTGATCGAGTTCCTTGAACCGCACGTCCAGCGCTTCGGAGAGCGGCTCCGCGGTTTCGCGGGCGGCCTGGCAGGGCGACGTATATACCACGTCGATCGGCAACTTTCGCAATTCGTCGATCAAGCACCGCACGTCGTCGCTGCCCGCTTCGCATAGCGGGATGTCGAGCGTGCCAGCAATCCGCCGCTGTTCGTCAAATTCCGTCCTGCCCGGACGCACTAACACAATTTCTACCATACGCAATCGATTGGATATCCTCAGCTTCGAACACTCGCTAATTTCTCAAGCTCCCGAACGCTGCGAGCGTAGTCGTCGGAGCGAAATATGGCGGAGCCGACGACAAACCACTGGGCGCCGGCTTCCGCACAGCGGGCAATGGTCGCGGCACTGATGCCGCCGTCGACTTCCAATACGGTGTCGGACGCGACGAGAGTTCGCAGCTCCGAAAGTTTTTCGATGGCGATCGGATTGAACGACTGGCCGCCAAATCCAGCTTCGACGCTCATCACCAGCACCAACTGGCAGGCGTCGAGCACGGATGATATCGCCGCAACCGGCGTGCCGGGATTGATAGCGACGCCGGCGGCCGCTCCCGTCGCTCGAATCGCTTCGAGCGCGCCGCGCAGGTCTTCGGTCGCCTCTGCGTGGATCGTGATCACATCCGCCCCGGCGTCGCTGAATTGCTGCACATAGCGCTCTGGCCGGCGAATCATCAAATGGCAATCGATCGGCAATTCGGTCGCCTTGCGGACCGCTTCGACGATCGGCATGCCATACGTCAAATTCGGCACGAAATCGCCGTCCATCACGTCCAGATGGAACGCCCGCACGCCGACCGCTTCGAGTCGAGCCACTTCGTCCGCCAAATGACCAAAGTCGCATAACAGCAACGAAGGCAACACGACGGGCGCGGCCGCTTTGAGCGCAGAGAGCGACGTAGGTGCAGACATGGATTGGACCGAGGGACCGATCACCGAAGTGATGCCAGAGGAGTCATGCCGAGCGAGCGATGAGAGAGTTTCGCGACCGAACGATCAGCAATGTGCGGTCTTATTCGGGGCCATCGCGGCACGAGCCGCTTTACCCTCGACGACCGAGATATGCATTTTTGGCTTCCTGCCGGTCACGTTGACCGGCCGTTCCCTTCGTCGGCGAAGATGCGATTCTACCATCGGCCCAAAAGAAAATCTGCGCCGCCGCCGGAACCGAGGCGCAAATCGTTACAAAATAAAGACTTGCGGCCATTACGGCCGCTACCTAAGCGACTCGAGCGGCCGCACCCGCATCGCGTTGATGGCCGGAATCAGGCCGCCGAATCCGCCCATGAAAAGCGCCAGCAGCAGTCCCTGGGCGACGATCGCGGCGTTGACGGACAGCACAATGACCACCGATTTGCCGCCGCCTTGTCCACTGGACACGACACTCGTCATCGTCGAACCGTCGACCAACGATCCGATCGCCACCCCGATCGCCCCGCCGACCAGCGCGATGAACAGCGACTCGATCAAGAACGACAACAGGATTTGCCAGCGGGCAAACCCGACGATTCGCAGCACGCCGATGTCCTTGGTCCGCTGGCTGATAGCGGCGAACATCGTGTTCATCGTACCGGCGATGCCGGCGATCGCAATCCAGAACGCGATGAAACCGATGGCGTAGGAGAATTGCTGATTGGTCTGATTCAGCTTGTCGAAGTATTCGCGCTCGACGTAGGCGGTGACCGCGGCTTTCTTGTAGTCCGTGTTGAAGAATTCCTTGAGCTTCTCGGCGGCCGCGTCGTTTTGGGTGCGGAGGACGAGCGTCGAGAACCCGACTTTGCCGAACATCGGTCCGACGAGGCTTTGCTTGGCCCAGACTTCGGAGTCGAACGTCGTGCCGGCCGATTTCATGACGCCGACGACCAGCCAGCGACGATCGCGCAGCTCGAATACGTCGCCCACCGCGAGGCGGTCTTGGTTCTTGGCGGCCTTGCGTTCTGCTTCCGTGCGATCGCGGCCCAACTCGCTGGCCAGACCTTCGCCGATCACCGCCTGAATGACGTCGTCCTTTTTGCCGCTTCCATCGACGTCGCGCCGTTCCACACCGACGCTGGAAAACCACGCGCCGCCGTCGTGCAGGTCCATGCCGTGGACGACTCCCGAAATCGCCGGATCCTCGACGCCGCGAAGCTGAATGAACCGCCGCTGCGGTCCGTCCGGCTTGGGATTCCGCCGCGGCTGGACGACGATCAGATACGTTTCCTTGCTGCACAGCGGCGCGTTCAATGCGTCGCGGAGCACGCCTGGCTGGTTGGCGATGTCGTTGATATCCGAGAAACCGAAATTGCTGAACACTTCGTCGGTGCTGCCCTCGGACAGGATCATGACATTGCCTTCGCGGGCGCTGGCCTCGGTGAGGCGGTACATACCGTTGACGAATGCCTGCGTCGCCGTGAGCAGTGCGATGACGAGCACGAACACGACGCCGGTGCTGAGCGTTGTCTTCCAGCGGACGAACAGGTTCCGCACGTTGTAGCGAAACGGAATCTTGCCCAGCACGACCGCCGCCACGACGATCAGCAACCCAACCGCGGCCAGCACTTTGGCCGCCAGCGGCACCGATGCCCACAGCGACGACGCATCGCCGGACGAATCGGCAAGCATCGCGCGAGAGAGCAATCCGCACAGTTTGGTTTCGACCCACACCATGTTCGGTTCGTTCCGTATCAAGCCACTTTGGAAAAGACTTCGGCGACCTTGACGCTGCGGGCGGCAAACGCCGGCATCACGCTTCCCAGCAGGGCCGCCCCGCCGCCGAGCGCCAGTCCCCAGCCGATCGCGGCGGCGGGAATGAAGAACGCGGCGAAAAAGCCGATCTGAAACTTCAGCCCGCCCATGACGATGTTCACGACGACGTAGGTCGCCGCCGCGCTCAGTCCGCCGCCGATCAGCCCCAACAGCGTGGCTTCGCCGAGCACGAGCAGCAACAGTTGCCAGGGCCGAAAGCCGAGCACCTTCATCACGGCCAACTCGGTCCGCCGCTCGCGGACGGCGATGCTGATCGCGGTCGCTATCACCAGCGCCAGCGTCACGAAGATCACCGGCGAGAGCACATATTTCATTGCCCAAATCAGCCCGCTGTACGCTTCCATAAACGCGCTAATGCCGGACGATTGCGTCTCGCACTTGACCTGCGGATTCGTGTAGTCGGACGACGAGTCGATCTGCGCCGTGACCTTTCGCAGCGTTTCGGCGTCGGGCACGCGGAGCCAGACAAGATTCAGCGATTTCTCGGTCAGCGGATGAGGGTCGGTGTGCTTATCGTTGTATTGGTCGATCGCAGCGAGCAGGTAATCGCGATTAAAAAAGGCGTTGTTGTCGTATCGGCCCGCCGGCACGGTGCCGACAATCTCGAACTCCAGGTCGATGTCCTTGTAGTTGATGCCGTACAACGTGATCCGGTCGCCGACTTGCTTTTTCAGCGCCGCCAGCCGATCCCGTCCCAGGATCAAGCCTTGGCGGTTGCTCTCCAGCTTATCGATAACTGCTTGCAACTCGGCCGCTTCCTTGGCCGGCAGCGAGTCGAGATCGTCCATCATCGTGTTGATCTTGCTCGGCTGCATGCCAAACGCGAACACGGTGTTCTCGCGCGTGCGCGTGCCCTTCTCGGTCGTGCCGCCGTAGAACTGCCAGGTCATCGAATCGGTCGGGCGGACGTCGTCGGGCTTCGTTGCGGCGCCTTGGCTGAGCGAATCGGCATAGGCAAACGGCATCTGGCTGGGGATCTGCCAACGCTCCGTGACGATCGCCTTGAAATTCGAGCTTTTCTCGGCCATCGCGTCGCCGAGAAACGCCAGAATCGACCACACCAGCGTCATTACGAACACCAGCACCATCGTCCCCAGCACGGTCAAGCCGGACCGGACGTAGCTGCGGCGAACGTTGCGCGCGATGAGCAAGAACAGCTTCACGGAAATCCAACCTCCGCCCGGGAATCTCCAATCTCTAGCCCACCACCTCAGCCGCTTCGACCAGCCGGCCCTTGTCCAAATGCAACACGCGGTCCGCCCTCTGTGCCGCGCGCGGATCGTGCGTCACGAGCAGAATCGTCTTCTTAAGCGCCTGCCGCAACTCGCCCAGCAGGTCGAGAATCTCGTCGGCCGATCGGGCGTCGAGATCGCCGGTCGGTTCGTCGGCGACGATCAACAGCGGATCGGTGACGATTGCCCGCGCGATGCCGACGCGCTGCTGCTGTCCGCCGGAAAGCTGCCCCGGCCGGTGTTTCATGCGGTCGGTCAGTCCCACCAGTTCCAGCGCCGTGGTGACTTGCTTTTTTCGCTCGCTCGACGAAAGCGGCAGCAGCAACAGCGGCAACTCGACGTTCTCGTAAGCCGAAAGCACCGGCAGCAAGTGGTAGAACTGAAAGATGAAGCCCACGCTCCGCGTCCGCCAACTGGCCAATTGCCCCTCGGACATGGCGGAAACGCGGTCGTTGCCGATCAGCACCTCGCCGCTCGAAGGCCGGTCCAATCCGGCGATCAGGTTGAGCAGCGTCGTCTTGCCCGAACCGCTCGGCCCCATCAGGCCGAGAAACTCCCCCTCGGCCACGTCGAGCGACAACCCATTGAGCACGTCGAGCCGCTCGCTGCCGCGCGTAAAGAACTTATGAACGTTTTTGACGCGGACAATCGGTTTGGCGGGCATATCGGAGGGCCTTCGGTCGAGCGAGCAAGCGGAGCGAGTGTCCGGGTGGACCAAGTATCGTAGGTGTGCGATTACCGAAGCGTCAAGTTGCAAAGTCGTTCGATTGCCGCCGCGACGCTTGCGAAGCGGTCGAACCGCGCGTCATACTTCTTTCCACATCCTTGGCTCTTCTAACGAACGCTTGCCGAGATTCCGCCCGATGCTCGATCGCGCCGCCGCATTCGACCTCGTTTGCCAGTACACCGAAAGCGACAGCCTTCGCAAGCACATGCTGGCCGTCGAGGCCGCCATGCGGGCGTACGCGCGGCGGTTCGCCGCTGCTGGAGGTGACGCCGACGAACTGCGGTGGGGCATCGTCGGTTTGTTGCACGATTTCGATTACGAGCGGTGGCCGAACCCGCCCGACCATCCGCTTCAGGGAGCGAAGATTCTCGCCGACCTCGGCTATCCGGCGGACGTGATTTACGCCATCAAGTCGCACGCCGATTATCTCGAAGATTGCCCCCGCGTCTCGCTGATGGACAAGACGCTGTACGCCTGCGACGAGTTGGCGGGCCTGATCACCGCGACGGCCCGGCTGCGTCCGGAAAAGATCGCCGGCCTCGCGGCGGGGAGCGTGCTGAAGAGGTTCAAGCAAAAGAGCTTCGCCGCGGCGATCAACCGCGACGACATCACCCGCGGTGCGGAAGACTTGGGCGTGCCGCTCGACGAGCATATTCAGTTCGTCGTCGACGCAATGTCCGGCATCGCGGCGGAACTAGGGCTGGCCGCGGACGGTGCGTCGTAGGCGTCGACCAAGCGCAGCCGGCATCATTCCAAGCCGTGTTGCTGCATGGCATCGAGCAGCAGATCGCGCGCCGTGTGCGCCAGGTCGCCCGCTTCCTTGCCGTCTTTCGATTTCTCGTCTGCAAATCGAAACGCCTCGACGGGCTGCTGCAATCCGGCGCCTGGCCGCAATGCATCGAGAAGTTGCGACCATTGCCCTTGCTCCATATCGGTCAGACCGCGATGCCAGAACACGTATCGGGCAAGCGGTTCGCCGCTGAGGATGACTTTACCGAAGCGGCGGGTTTGTTCCGCTTCGTTCGGCTCCGCCCAGACTGCGAACATCGTCAACGGCATGCCTACCACGACGGCGTCGGCGCGATCGATGGCGCGGTCCCAGTTCACGGTGCCGGCATCGGCGTCGTATTGGCCGTTGGCCGCCACCGGCGCGGCGGCGACGTGCAGCCTGGTTCGAAGTCGATCCGGCGACGGGAATAGTTCCCATCGCAGTATCGAGCGAAACACCAGGTCAAACAGCACCTCTCCGGGTTCGAC
Organism: Pirellulales bacterium; assembly: GCA_040901705.1. Lineage (GTDB taxonomy): Bacteria > Planctomycetota > Planctomycetia > Pirellulales > PLA5 > PLA5. The sequence goes on from JBBDYI010000065.1 coordinate 7,011, forward strand.
TTCGCGTGAAGGCATCCCCAGCGCCGCCATGATGCGGCTTTGTTGGACTTTCGCCGCGAATTCGGGCGTCGTTTCCACGTAGGCCAGCAACGTCCGTTCGAATCGCTTCGGGTCGCCGAGAAGCGCCATCAATCCGTCGAGTGGTGCGTCGTCTTCGAGATCAAGCTTTCGCATGGCCATCGCACGGACGATGTCCAGCAATCGCTTGTGCTTCGCCAGCCCATTCCATTCTTGCAGCACGCGGACGATTCGAGGCAAATCGTCGGCCGCGAAATAGCCGCGTTCCAGCAGGTACTGAAAGGATCGGGCCAGAAAATCCTGAACGGCGGCGTCCCGTCCCTCGGGCGATTGGTTGCGATTGGCGGCCGTCATACTCCATGCATCCAGCAAAATATTGCCGACGTCGCGACGCACCGGACCGTCGAGCAGCGCGTGCAGCTTCGGCGCGATTGGGTCTTTCTGCAATTCTCCGTCCAGCCAGCCGATGAAGATGTCGATGACGCGATTGAGCGCCGCACGTCGGGCGTCGAGGTCGGCGGCGAGATCGTCGTTGCCGCGGACGCGTTCGACGTAGACGCACAAATCGCCCAGCGACGATTTCCACTGCGTAAAGCTGCCCGCACCGCCAATGTCGTTGGGCAGCGAGCCGCGAAACCGGCCTGAGAATTCGTACTTCTTCGCCCGCTGCGGCGGGGTCGCTTCGCCATACGCCGCGGCAATGCGTTCGAGTTCCTTGCTCGAAAGGGCTTCGACGTCGCGTTCCGGCTTGCCGCCCTGCTGCTTGCCGCTCGAGCTTGGCGTTCCTTCTCGCCAGGCGGTCAAGTCACGCTCGACTGCGTCGCCCTTGGGACGCAACTCGACTTCATACACATTCTTCGAACTTGAGCACCCGGCGACGGAAACCACGGCCAAGAGTGTCCACGAACCGATGCATCGGCGCACCATCGTCGCACCTCTTCGTTCGAAGTAAGCGAATGCCCGCTGTCCTGTACGATCCCGAACGGCGGCGACTATTCCCGTCAAGCCGTCAAAGTAGGGCGATTATTCCCAAGAAACAAGCGATGGTCTTCGCGCACTCCGGGAAAAAAGCCGCGAGAGTTTTGGTCGGCGCGAGCAACGCAGGCGATTGGCTCGCTTCGAATTCAACCGTGCGTTACGTCCGCAGAGCCACATCTTCCGAGCGTCGCTCGCCGTCATTGCGTACTGAAGTCGTCGCCCCCGCCGCGATCGGGTTTTGCCCCGCCGCGGCGCGAACGGTTTGGCTGTAGCGTTCGTACCGATTGGGTAGGCGCGCGGCGCGGAATTGTGCCATTCAGGTCGCCCGTAGGCGTGCCGTTTTGTGGAATCGGCAACGTCGCCGCGTTTATACTGAGACCAAGGCGCACGGCGGTCGCTTGCCTTTCCTTCCCGCACGCACCGCACCAGCGCAATCGCATTCGGAACAGAGAATCTGGGCGAATCCCGCACGATTCGCCACCACCACCAGAGCGAGAGGTAGAGCATCATGAGACAGACCGCAGCACGTCGTTGGATCACCCAAGCATGTCGGTTGGCCGCGGCCGCGGCGATGGTGGTGGCCATCGTCGCGGCGGGGACGCAGGTGGCGAAGGCCCAGACGCCGACGCCCGAAGACATCTTTGCGCCCGCTCCAGCGACGCCCACTCCAGCGACGACCGTTCCAGAGACGACCGTTCCGGAGACAACCGTTCCTGAGACAACCACCCCCGACACGACGAATCCGGCCGTCGTTCCGGCCGCGCCAGCCGACGCCACGCCGGCGACCACGCCAGGCCCGCGTCCCAAGCTGCCGGACGTGGTTCAAGACAACGGCCGCACGATCAATCCGCAAGCCCGGCAACGATTGCAAGCGGCGTTCGAAGAAGCCGCGGCCCCCGATGTCGACCCCAACAAAGTCATTCAACTTGCGCAAGAGGCGAACAAGCTCCAATCGGAAGCCAACCCGCAGACGCAAAATCAACTTTTCGAAGCGTATCACTTGATAGGACGGATCCTGTTGCGAGGGCGGAATTTCGAACAGGCGGCCGCCGCGTTCAGCACGGTCCTGAAAATCAATCCGAACGTCGTCGAAGCAATGGTCCTTCGCGGCCAGGCGTACTTCGAGCTTAAGGAGTATCGTCTCGCCGTCGATTCGTTGACCGACGCGCTGAACTTCGATTCGCGGATCTTTTCCGCTCTCTATTGGCGCGGCAAAGCCCGCACCGAACTGCGCGACTACCAGGCGGCGATCGAAGACTTGCAGGAAGCCACGGGGCAGGAACGCAATAGCAAAGAGGCCTTTACGGCGCTCGGCAAAGTCCAGGCGCTGTTGGGCGACACCGAAAGCGCGCTCGCGTCGCTCGATCGGGCCGTGAAGCTGGACTCCGCCACGCCGCCGGAACAGAAGTCGACCTTCGCCGAGGTGTATTTCGAACGGGGCAAGCTCTACGCGTCGATCGGTTCGCTGGAGAAATCGGTGGCCGACCTGAAAATCGCCGTCGAGCGCGACGGCCAGAATAAAGAATACCTGATGAACTTCGGCGCGCTGCAACACGAGTTGGCCATCGTCGACAAGGATCCCGCGAAACTCACGCTGGCCATCGAGTCGTTCAATCGCGCGGCCGCCGTGCCGAAAAAACCGGAGGAAGAAAAGGAAGACGTCTCTCCGTATATCGCGCTGGCCCGCACGTATGTTCAACAAGGCTATATGGCGGCGGACAAGGAAGCCGCGACCGACGCCTATCGCGAAGGCGTGGCGATGAGTAACAAAGCCATCGGAATCGAGCCGAAGGCGCCGACGGCGTTCTATCAGCGCGGCGTCGCGCAGCGGATGCTCGACAACTTCGACGCCGCCGTGGCTTCGTTCGGCGAGGCGATCCGATTGATGCCCAGCTTTGGACCGGCGCTGTATCGACGCGGCATCATTTGGTACCACCGCGGCGAGTATCGCCTGGCCACACAGGACTTCGACGACGCCCTGCGGGCCGAGCCGGGTAATCCGAAATACCTGGTGTGGCGAGGGCTGGCCTTGGCCCGACAACAGAAGTTCATCGACGCCGTCGACTCCTATTCGCAGGCCCTCCGCGGAAACCCGCAGAACACGCGGGCGTATCACAACCGCGCGCTGGCGTATCTGGAACTTGGCGAAGCCGAGAAGGCCGTGACCGACTTCAACCAGGCGATTCGCTTGGACACTCGCGACGAGCAAGCGTACTATCGTCGCGGCGTGGCGCTCGATCGCATGGGCGAGACCGACAAGGCGCTGCAGTCGATATCGACGGCGATCGACCTAAAGAGCGATTTCGCCGACGCGCTGCTGGCCCGCGGCAGGCTTTACGAGCGGACGGGCGACGCGACCAAGGCGGCGGCCGATTTCGCGGCCGCAAAGAAACTCGCGGCGAAGTAACGCGAGCGCTCTGCCGGTCGGCGATCGACGCTACGATCGACTTTCATCTCTACACCGCCGCGGCGAATCTTCGCCGCGGCGGTGTTTTCGTATTAGCGGCGTTAGAAAAGTTCGCGAATCGGTTCGCCGCTTTCGATCCGCTGCGTCAGATCGCGGGGCAGTCCGCGGGCCAGGCGAAGTTGGCCGACGTCGAACAGCGCGTGCATCACCGTGGCCATCAGATGCCCGGCCGAAATCGGCTCGGTTGCCGGAGCATCCGCGCCGCGCAACGATTGGCCGATCGCCTGCCCCATGTTCAGGCCGCCGCCGGCGAACGCCAGCGTGCCGAGCTTCGCCCAATGGTCGCGGCCACCGCGGTTGTTCACCTTCGGCGTGCGGCCGAAGTCGCCGGTGATGACGAGCAGAATCTTGTCGCTCAGCCCGCGAGCGTCGACGTCGTCGAGAAACGCGGAGACGGCCCGGTCGACGCTGCGGCCGAGCATTTCCATGCCGCCGACGATGCCGGGGTTGTTGCCATCGGCGTGCATGTCCCAACCGGCGCTATGCACGGTGACGAAACCGCAGCCGGCCTCGCACAGCCGCCGGGCGACGAGCATCTGGCGGCCCAGCGTCGAAGTGCGAAACACCTTGTGGCCGATGCGGATGTCGCTGGTGTCGTAGCGCTCGACGAGCGACGGGTTCTCCTTGCGAAAATCGAAGGCGTCGGCCGCGCCGCCGAGCAGCAGTTCGGTCGCCTGGGCGTTGAACTTGTCGAGGCCGTCCATCATGCCCGAGGCGTCGATGCCGCGATTGATGCGGTCGAGTTGCGCGAGCAGCAGCCGGCGATCGTGCAACCGCTCGGCCGGCATATTCAACTGCATGTTGGCGGCCAGCGATTCCTGCTTTGGGCGACCGTTATTCCCGCGGCGATCGTTCGACGGCTTGCCGTTCTTGCCTTTTTTTTCGGCGGAGTAATCGTCTTGCTCGTCGGCCGTATGGTGGACGAGCGGTGCATAGGACGGACCGAGCACGCCGGGCGCGGAACCGCGCAGCGCCCGCTGGCGCTCGTTGCGATATTGGCCGTCGACTTCGTCTTCGCCGAGAAAGACGTTCGTCGGCAATCCGGTGGCGGGATGATTCGCTCCGCGCAATCGGGCGAAGGCGGCGGACATGCTGAAGCCGGCGTCGCCCTTGCCAGTCGGATTTGTGCCGCCGGAAAGTACGTGAACGTGGGCCGCGTCGTGATCGCCGACCGGATGCTGAAACGAACGCACGACGGCCAGCTTATCGGCCCGCGCCGCTAACTGTGGAAATGTGCCGCCGAACGTGACGCCGGCGAGTTTGGTTGGCGCTTCGCCGGTGAGGCTGCGGACGCCGGCCGGAGCGCCGATGTGCGGGTCGAACGTCTCGATGTGGCTCGCCCCACCCGAGAGATAGAGCAGCACGACCGATTTGTCTCGGACGAAATCGACTTGCTCGCTCGCCGCCATCGCTCGCAACGACAACCATTGCGACAACGTCAAACCGGCCAATCCCAGGGCACCGACCGCAAGAAAATCCCGCCGCGTCGCTCGATCGCACGTTTTCGCGCGGGCGTCCGTGACGATTTGCAGCATGGCAGGCTCCGTGGAGTGGCTGCTCTTGGTCGCCAATCGGCGTGAACCGGCGGGCTGCGAGCAGCTACGGTGCGGCGGGGTTGGGCGGCCTCAATTCTACCCGCGCTGCTCAGGCCAAGTCCACCGCGAGGCGGCATACGAGAACCAGCGTGTCGCGCACCCCAAGCCCCGAATCCCGAATCCCGCTCCCCCCAAAAAACATCGCCGCCACGTCCAAGGCAGATGCCCTGAGCGTGGCGGCGTGGGTGACGTGGCCGGTTCGTTCTTGTTCCTGCCGAATCTTGGTTGCTTTGCGCTGCGAACGAGTCGACCGCTGCACGGTG
>JBBDYI010000065.1:12431-40544 GCA_040901705.1 Pirellulales bacterium
ATTCGCCGGCGGTGATTCGCCGGCGGTGATTCGCCGGCGGTGATTCGCCGGCGGTGATTCGCCGGCGGTTGCCGCATTGCCCCCGGTGTGTTCACCGGGGGCTAAATGGGTTAGCCGGCCGCTGGCGGCGAGGGGCTGGCCGCGTCCTCGACGTTGCCGACCATGTGCAAGTGCGTGTTGTCGATGTAGATGACTTCTTCCGATTCGTCGACGTGGTGTTGCGGAATCGGCCAACCTGGTCGCGTGATTCGCGTGTAGTAGACCGTACACTTCCAGCGGACGTGATGCACCTGCACTGGTCCGACCAGCGGCATCACCCGCGGCGGGTCGATGAAGTCGGCGATTTTTTCTTTGACGATGCGGACGTTGTTGCGTTGCTGTTCGTGCAGCAGCGGGAAGCCGCCCTGCACCGGATCGATTTCTTCGAGAGCGCGCATCACTTCATCGTCGCTCGGCGAGTCGATGGCGATCGTCGGTCCGCCCGGCGGAATCGGCGGCAATACGACCGTGCGTTCGTATTTTTCGTGGATGATCTTCCGATCTTCCGGTGTTTTCTGCCACAGCGGGCTGACCGGAATCGGATAGACCAAAAAGCCCGGTTGTGGTCCGAGCGACGTGCAGCCGGTTCCGGCCAGCACGGCCAATCCCAGCAGCGAGCAAACGGCAAGCGGCAACGTCTTGCGTGTCATGGAAGTTTCCTCGAAACGAAACGCGGTTGGATTGGCTGTTTGTGCTGGCGACGCGATTGTGGGCGAACCCATCGTTCGCAAGGAACCACCGATTTCGACGCCTAAGGCGCGAGCCTGATAGTCCACAGCTAGATATCGAGTGAAGCTGCGTGGAACTTGCAGGTTTTTCCGATTGTGACGAAAAACGCGAAGATTCGGCCGTGCCAGCAATGCCATCGAGCATTCGAGATTTGCGACCATCGGCGTAATCTGCGGATGCCTGCCCGTCGTGTGTGAGATACGACCCGCCCTCTACGTTGAATTGACAGCCAACGAAAAAACCCCGTGCGACACGATGGTTCGCACGGGGCTTTGAGCTAGCTAGCACTTTGCCTTTCCGCGCCCCGAAAGGCGGTGGGTCAGGCGGCACAACGACGTTTCGATTAGTGGCGGCGGGCCTTGAAGTCGAGCATCCACCAGCCGTCGTCCCATTCCAGCGTGACTTTACGCCAGCCGAGTGGAACTTGCGGGTAGGGATAGAACGGACCGATGTACGGCCACGCCGTCGGGCTGTATTGCTTCGGATATGTCACGGCCCCGTAGTTCGGATACGCCGCGTAAGCCGGCCACGCATGGCGGGGCAAATGCGGCTGATCGTACTTGGCCGGAGCCGCTCCGCCGCCGGCGCCGGGCACATAGGCCGGAATCGGAGCGCCGCCTTGTTGGTAAGCGGCCGGCGACGCCATGCCGGCCTGGCCGGCAATGCTCATCGAGGGAGCAACACCGACCGGCATGACCGGGGCACGTCGCATCGCTTGTGCCGGAGCCGGCACCGGAGGGGCGACCGTTTGCGGCGCGGCGATCGGCTGGCTGATTTGCGCTGCGGTTTGCTGAATCGCGGGCGCTGGCTCGCCGATCTGAAGTTCGTCGACGACTTGGGCCACACCCTGTGTGTTCTGGGCGATCGCCAACGCCAGGGCACGCTGGTTTTCGTTGGCCACGCTGCCGCGGAGGGTGATGACGCCGCTCTGGCTGCCAACTCCTACGCTGTAATACTTCATACCACCACTGCGCAGGTTTTCAGCGATCTGCTGGGCTGTCTGCAGGTCGCCGGCCTGTGCTGCGGACGGTGCCCACGCGCCAACGGCGGCGAGCGCCAGTCCTAGAAAGAACCGTCGCATGTCTCCCTCCTCCTCATGTAGAACAAAACGCGTCGTTGTGCCCACCGCGGGCGATGCGCGACTCTTGGCGGCTTTGTCTGACGTCCGAATCGCTGCGGAAGCGGATCGTCGGAACAAAGCGAGAACTGCGGGATGCCAAGAACGAGCCGGACGAACGCCGAGTGGGTGTTTTTCGCTCAGGTGATTCGCAAACCGCTTTCGCCGCGGCGACGGACGCGTTGTCCGCCGGCGCGGTGGGGGCGATTCGCACCTGCCTAGAAGATAGATTTCGGTTGCCGGTTGTTCCGAAGGGGAGTTTTTTTTGGATTTTGCCGGTCCTGCCCGGTGTGCCGGAGATACCGGGGGCGTGCTAGCGTCGCTGGGGGACCGACCGTATGCACCAGGACCCGTGGCGTGGGGCGCTAGAACGAGCACCGGCGTCGGTCGGCGACGTTGCATCGCCAACGTGCCGCGGTAATAAGTGCTGATCCCGAAACCGATTTTTGTAGGAGGCGAATCCTTTCGCCGAATGCACTGTCAAGCGAATCTTTCGGCGAAAGGATTCGCCTCCTACAGCGGATCTTTCGGCGAAAGGATTCGCCTCCTACAGTTCTGGGAAAAGCACTAAGACAACGCCCAGAACAACTGGCGAGTCCGATTGCATTCGCCGGCTCGCCCTACACGGGCATCCGACACGGGCATCCTACGCTGGCGCCATCGGGCCTTCGGCGGATACGGCCCGTTCGACCGTGTCGAGAAGTTGATCCAGGCGGAACGGCTTGAAGAGGTATTCCTTCAGTCCCGCTTGCCGGCACTTGACGATCGTATGCCCCGGATCGTATCCATAGCCGGTCATCAGAATCAGCGGGACGGCGTCGCTCAATTCCTTGAGCTTGCAGTAGAGCTGGTGTCCCGACATGTCGGCCAGCCGGATATCGGCGATTAACACGTCGTATGCCGCGTCCGTGGCGGCGTTTCGCACCATGTAGATCAATTCCGCGCCCGTGCGAACGCCTTCGACGACGCAGCCGCACTTTTCCAGCAGCGTATGGGCGGCCTCGCGAACCGAATTGTCGCTGTCGGCCACCAGGATGCGGCGGCCCAACAAGGCCGGCCGCGACGGCGTGTCCTCGGGCGCTCCGGTCGGCCGCGCTTGACCGGGCGCCAATTGCTGGCCGACCCGGTGAATTACTTGTTTGATGTCGCGGGCGTGTCGCAAAATCCGCTGCAAGCGGTCGACCACTTCCGGCTCGTGGCCGATGTACTGCTCCATCACGCTCACGGCGTCGTTGAGAATGTCGTCGACCGGCAGCGCCACCGCCCGGTGGATCGCCTCGACGCTTTCCTTGGCGACCAGATGATGCTCGGTTTGCAGCAGTTCGAGGGTATTGAGGGCCGCCGCCAGGTCGCGGCAGAACACTTCCAAGAACTGCATGTCGCTTTCGGAGAACGCCCGCGCCTCGGCGCTCTCGACGTTGAACGTCCCGATGACTTGCTCGTGAAACACAAGCGGCACGGTCAGCGAGCTCTTTGCTCCCTGGCAGCCTTCGAGATACAGCGGGTCTTCCGACGTGTCCTCGCACAAGTAACTCTTGCCCGTCGACGCCACGAATCCCGTTACGCCGTTGTTTTGCGGCCGAGCATACAGTTCGCGCATCGCCGCTTCGGGCTTGAATCCGACCGAGAGCAGCGGAATCAATTGTCCGGCTTTCTGGTCGAGCAAACGAATCTCGACGACGTCGAAGTGCAGCAAATCCTTCGTATAGTGCAGGATATTCCCCTTGAGCAGTTCGATCCGCTCGTCGACCGTCAACAACGCGAGTTCGGCGGGCGTCATGTCGGTCAGCTCGATGCCGGCGCGATGAATCGCGGCGAGCTTCTGTTGCTGCAACATCTCTTTGGTGATGTCGCGGACGGTGACGATCAGCGAGCCTGCCGGGCCCTGTTCCGTCAAACCGGCGGCGTGAACGTGGAAATAGCGGCCGGTCTCGGTGCGGAGCGTGGTGTTGCTCGACGCGCCGGCGTTCTTGGCCGTGTGAAACGGACAATAGTCCGGCCCCAGAATCTCAGGGCTGCCCAAGGCGGTGTAGAAGTTCGTCCCCGCGCCGTTGCTTTCGCCGCACCATTCGCGAAACTGCGCGTTCGACCAGACGACGTTGTTGTCGGCGTCCAACAGCGCGACGCCGTCCGGGATCTGTTCGAGCATCCGCTCGCTTTGCAGCAACCGGCTGATGCGCGAAGCGTCGCACAATCGAGGCGAGGCGACGAATACGCCCGCGTAATTCTCAAGCGCCAACGACGCCAGCGCTCGCTGCGGATCGTCCACTTCGACCACGTCGCATCGTTCGCTCAACGTACCCGCGAACGGGGTTGCCGGATCTTGCAGGTCTCCGACGAGTAACACCTTCGGTTTGTCGGACAACGCCCAACTCCACTCAAAGACAGAAACTCAGCGGCAAGTCATCGGAATTATACTTACACGTCGTCCCTCGAACAAGCGAATCGGCAAGATCGCGCGGCACGCGCGCTCGTTCATGCTTTCGCCCGTTGCTTTCGCCTTTTGATGTCATCGACCTGCCGCCAGCCCAAGTTTTAGCAGCTTGCGCGACCGGCACGTCTTTGCCGAGGCGAAAAGTCGCTGCCGCGCCGCTTACGCCGTCTGGTGCGGTCGTGCCGAGAACCTGTTCCCACCGCGAGCGTGGTGCCGAGTTTCGCGCCGGCCGTCGAGTGCGCCGGCAAGATTGGCAAGCGGGTACCCGCAACGCGGGGTTCGGAGCGCGCGCCGCATGGCGAGCACTTCGCGCTCGGTCGCCGAGGAACCGCCTCGGCTGTGCCCCGGCGATTGGCGGCGCGGCAAATCATCGACCCGAACCGCTTCGCGACCCTGCCGCCGGCGAATTCGCTCTCATCCTGCGGGAATTCTTCGCGCCGCCGTCGCTACCGTCGCCCAATTTTGGCGTATTCTCCTGCGGTGCGGACGTCATCACCGTCAGCCGCAGGTGCGAAAAATCGACGTCGAGGTAGTGGCTCTCATAGGCCGCGCGTCCTAACTTCGCGCCCAAGTCCTCGCCTTCCGGCGGCAGCGCCAACGCTTCCACGTCGCGCATCTCCAGAGAGCCCACGCGCAGCGACGAGAGCTTTACCCGCCGGCAGGCTAACTTGCGATCGCCCACCGTGTACGTCACCCGCGGAGCATCCTCCGTCGAGATGTTCAGCGACGCCACCAAACTGTGCGGAAGATGCGTGGGGCCGGCGCTGTGCCGCAGACTGAACGTGATGGGCGTCGCCCCGTCGACGATCGCCAGCACCCGCGCATGGTTGTCGTCGCGATATACCGGCACGAAGTCCGATTGCGTGGCGCGATCGATCCGCGCCAGTCGATCCGCGGCGTCGGTCGCGTAATTCCTGCCGGTTCCCAGTCGAATCGTCGGTCCGAGCTGCGATAGCGCGGCCCGCACGGCGGGAATCTTGGCGATCCGGTCGTATTGCTCCGGCATTTCGGTCAGGTTTCGCCGCAGCGCCGCCGCCGCCAGCGTCAAGGCCGCCCGAGCGTTCGCCAGCCGAATGACGTCGTCGCGCGCGGGCTGGAACTCGGCCAAGTGCGTGCCGTCCTTGTAGTCGCTCCGCAACCGTTTGATGTGCGCTTCGAGTTCCTTCGCCGATTGCTTTAGCCGATCGCGCGTCGGCCCCAGCGCCGCCGGGTCGTTTGCGTCGATGCGTTCGACGAGCTTCTTTAGCTCGCGCCGCTGCTGCGCCAGCTCGGCCTTGACCGATTCATTCGCCCTCACGCGGTCGTCGATGGCCCGCAGCAGCGCCTGGTATTGCCGCTCAAGCGGATCGAGCGCATCGAGCCACTGCCGCGTTTCCATTTCGGCCGGAGCGAGCCAGGCATCGCCCAGATTGATCAGCCCATTGTCGACGAGCGCCTGGCGCGATGCATCGTCGGCTACGGCGACTCGGCACAGCAGGGCGGCCACCAACGCCAGAGTTGCCAGCGCCAGAGCCGCTGCTGTGATGCATCGCCTGCCGGGCGTCGGCGTCGTCTGCACGGTCGTCCGCATGACTGCTTCCCCCGATGCGTCGATGGGCCACTGCTTCGACAAGGACTGCGTCGATGAAATTTGTCTGCCAAGTGAGATTTTACACGCGCCGCGACCGCAATGTCACGCAGCGATGGCGTTTTCGGCCGCTTTGACCGCTTGGACGGTTCGACCGATACAGCCCGCGCGTTCCCTCCAATCGCACGGGCCGTTTTCTTAGGCCGTCGCTTCAACGTCGCCGCAACGCGCGGCCGATGGCGCTTAATGCTTATCTCGAAACCGGAATATGTGGGACACGCGTTTAATGCTTATCCCAGAACTGTAGCGAATCCTTTCGCCGAAAGAATCGCTTGACTGTGCTTTCGGCTACAGAATTCGGATTTGGAATAAGCGATTAATGTCCGGCATTGTCGGCAAGTGCGGTTGAGAACCCAAGGAGGCGACGGCCATGTGGCGAGCCATGTTCATCGCGATCGGTGTGACGGCGTGTATTCTCGGCATTGAGTGCCTGATGATCGACAAGGCCGTATTGGTCGATCGCGGCAATCCGCAGCCCGCCGCAACCGCTGTCTCGGCCGCTCCGGCCGCGAAACGCGAATTGATTCCACCGGAATGGGCCCCGTGGAGCCTGCTATCCGCCGGCGCGGTCGTGATGCTCTACTCGTTCACGCTGCCGAAAAAGTGGTCGGGCTGAACGCCAACAAGCCGATCGCGAATCGTTCGCGACAATCGGTCACTGCGCCGGTTTCCACTCTTCTTCCAGCACTTCGACGAGCTGCTGAGCGTCGCGGAATCGGCCGTCGATGACGAAATTCGCATCGACCAGCTTGGGAATATTCCCTTTGCCGAGCGAACCGTACAGATTCGTGTACTTCTCGATCGCCTGGCGCGGTTCCAGCGAATTGTCCGCCCGATCGATTCCCGCCTGGCCGACAATCTCCCTTACGCGAGCCCTCACGTCGTCGATCGGCCGCGGCGTTTCCGGCTCGAATAACCAGTGGTGAAACGCCTCGAACTTCGTGCGGTCGGTCTGCCAAACGGCGACCGCCAGCAGGGCGTACACGCAAGCTTGTGCCCGCGGGCCGCTTCCCGAATCCGAGACGAAGGCGTTGCAAGCGCGATTCATCGGCGTCGGCAGCACGACGATCGCCAGCCGGTCGCCGAAGTGCCGGCGGGCTTCTTCGAGTTGAAAGTGCTGGTCGCGGCAGTGATGGCACGTGTAGTCGAATAGCTTGACGATCACGTGCTCCGCGTCGGGCGAACCGAGAATCGGGTGTTCATACGCATCGAGCGTCGTGGTCATCTTGTGCAAGTGAAGTATGCGCGACAGCGGCGGCTTTTGTGCGGTGCGCTCCGACGAGGCCCCGGCCGACCCATTTGGCTGCGGGTCCGTCGAAGATTTCGCGGCCGCGTCAGCGACCGACGATTTGTTGGCATCGGCGACGCGTGGCGATTCGCCGCGGTCGATGCGAAATGTCGGCGGTTCGTAGGCCAATTGCCCGCCGACGAGCACGCCCGTTGCGGCCAAGGCGATTCCACCGGCCACGAATGCTGAGCCGCCAAGCGGAGTCCCCACGCGCCTCGCCGCAATAAAGACGGCCGCCCACGCCGCGGCGGCGAGGAGCAGCCCGCTGCCGTGCGTCGCCAGACATGGCCAGCATAGATGTCCGATCACTAACGCCTGTAGGCCAATGAACCACGTTGCCGCCAATGCCGCCGCGGCGGTGAACGTCAGCACGACCGTCCATGCCACGCGGCGAACGGTGGTGGGCACGCTCGGCCCCAAAAACCAGACTGTCGCCAAGACCGAACCATAAATCATCGCCGCCGGCAGCGCGATCGGCACGCCCAGCCACGTCGACCACCGCGTGGTGAGCACGTGATCGCAATCGAACGCACCCTCGCCGTTGCAGCCCGCCACCGTGCCGCCGCTGAGCGACAGCCAGGCCAGATACGCGGAAAAACCGAGCGCGGTCGCCGCCAGCAACGCCAGCAAGGCTCGCGTGGCGAGCGAACAGCACACTGCACCGACGCCGGCGAACTCTCCGACGCTGCCGAACGCTCCGGCGTCGCCGCGGCGGTCGGCTTCGATTTCGCTGGGTAGCCGCATGTGCGTTGTTTGGTTTCTGCGAAACGAATTCTCGGCGCGATTTGCGCTCGGGACGGTGCGTGCTCGCCGCCGCCCCATCATTCAAGTGTAATGAATGGCCGCGCCGATCGCGACATTGAGAAATCGGCGAGCGTCGTTCCGCCCCGCGGCGCAACCGCTACGATCGGCATATTGTTTGCCGTCGTCGTTTGCCCTCGCCAGCGACGGAAGTAGAATTGCCCGCACTGGCGGACAACTGCCGATCGGCGATTCGCGTCGCAATGGCCTCGCCGCAATGTCCTGCCGCCGCAATTTCCCTCGCCGAGGAGTCCCCACCATGTCCGCCCGTCGCACTTTCCGCACTATCGCGGCCACAACCGCCACAAGCCTCGTGGTACTGGCCGGTCTGTCGACGTATGCGGCGGCTCAAATCGACGCCGAAGCGGTTCCCGGCGAGCCGTTGGGCGTTGGCCGCATTTCCGTTCGCCTCGCCGACGGCGCCACGGCGGGCCTGTCCGGGATCGACGCACTCGAACTCACCGAGTCGAGCGGCCGCATTCTCTATCCGGCTCGCAACGCTGGGCTGCTCGGACGCCTCGCCGATCCGACCGACGAACCGGGCCGGCTGACGATCTTGTTCCTGTTCCGCGGCAACGAACCGCTCGACGTGACGCTCTATACCCCGACCAAGCAAACCGTCCGCATCACGCCGGGCGGCCGTCCGCGCGCCCATCAGCGGATGCTCCGGCAGTGGTGGCGGCAATACAACGCCGCGGCACAGCAAATGGTCGACCGCGGCGGATATCCGGCGATCGTCGATCACTTTCTGGTCGCCATGCTCTCGCGGCGGCTGGGCCTGGAGCCGACCGTCGTGGGCCGCAAACTGTTCCCGTCGGCCGACGAAGAGCAGGGCCTGGGGCTGTTGCTGGGCACGCAATCGATGCACGCGGCGGTGCTGCACGAAGCGATGCTCGGCAATCGCGCGGTCGCTGCGGATTCCATTGCCGATCAGCCGATGCCGAAGCCAGTGCTGCCGCCGCTGCTGGCGCCGGAAGCGGCCGCCGACGTGCGCGTCGAATCGATCGCCAAGCACGTGCCCGAAGAATGCTACTATGTCCGCTTCGGCAGTTGGTCGAACTATCGCTGGATGCGCGATCTGATGAACGATTTCGGCGGCGACCTGGGCAACATGATTTCGGAGCGGGGGCTCGACTTCGACCAAAGCGGCCGCATGGAAACGCAGCTCGCGCTGCGCGAAACGGCGCTCGGCAATTTGCTCGGATCGACGGCGATCTCCGACGTGGCGATGATCGGCATGGACATGTTCTACCGCGAAGGCGCGGCGGTGGGCATGTTGTTCGAGGCCCGCAATAACCTGTTCGGCAACGATATCGCCAAGCAACGCACGGCCGCGCAAGAAGCGCATCCCGACGCGAAGTTGTCGACCGTCAAGATAGCCGGCCACGATGTTTCGCTGCTCGCGACGCCCGACAACCGGGTGCGCTCGTTCTACGCGGTCGACGGCGACTATCATCTCGTCACGTCGTGCGAAGCGATGGTGCGGCGATTCTTCGAGGCCGGTGGCGGCAAGGGGAGCCTTGGCGGTTCGGCCGAATTTCGCCACGCCCGTAGCGAATTGCCGACCAAGCGGAACGACACGATCTTCGCTTATTTGAGCGACGCCTTCCTCCGCAATCTGGCCGGTCCGCATTACCGCATCGAAATGGCCCGTCGCCTGCGCTCGCGCGTCGAGATGGACGTTCTCACGCTTGCACGCTATTCGGCCAAAGCCGAAGGGATCGATGCCGAGACTCCCGCCGAACTCGCTCGCGCGGGCTTCCTGCCGGCCGACTTCGGCGTCCGCGCCGACGGCTCGCGGCTCGTTTCGGCCGAAGATGGCTCGATGTCCGACTCACTCCGCGGAGCGCGCGGCTCGTTCTTGCCAGTGCCGGACGTCGAGGTGTCCCAGGCGACGCGGGGCGAAGTCGCCGATTACGCCCGCTTCGCCGATGCCTACCGCGATGCACTCGGCCGCGTGGAGCCGATCATTTTCGCCATCCGCCGCCGGGCGGGCGACCAACTCAAGCTCGACGGCGACGACAACGGCGGCGACAACGACGACAACGGCGATAACGGCCGCAGGGACGACAAATCGAAGGCCGACCTGGAAACACTGTCCATCGAAGCCCGCGTCTCGCCGTTTACCGGCAAGACCTACGAAACGATCGCCGCGCGTCTCGGCCCGCCGACCAAGCAATACGTCGCGCCGCTCAAGGGCAATTTGATCTCCGTCTCGGCTCATTTGCGAAACGGCAGTCTCGGCGGCGAATTCGGCGGATTGCTTGGCGGGCTGCTTCCTGCCGGTCCGCCGCCCGAGGACGCCGGCAGCCGGCTGTTGTTCGTCGGCCTCGACGACTTTTCGCGGCCGGTCGCGGCGCCAAATAACCTTTTGGGCTGGCTTGCCGTACTGCAACAAGCCAACGGCTATGTCGGCAGTTGGCCCGATGCCGGCATGCTCGCCCGTATGCTCGGCATGGACGAGCCGTTGCCGGAAAACGAGCTTGGGTATCGCGAGATTTTCGCCCGGCTTGGCGTCTGGGGGTTGAAACTGAACGAATTCACCGTGGTGGCGCTACATAAGGACGATCTGCTCGAACGGGCCCGCCAATTGCGGGTCGTCGAATCCGACCGGCCGGCGCAAATTCGCTTGCGGGCGGGGGATCTGACCGGCACGAACGTGGCGAAAATGCTCACGCGGCTCGGCTATGAGCGAACCTGGACCGGTTCGACCGGCAACGCCCGTTACCTCCATCGACTGGCCGAGCAATTGCACATTCCGCGTAGTGACGCCCGCAGTTTGGCGGAAAACCTGTGCGGAGCGAAACTTATTTGCCCTCTTGGGGGTGAATACAAGGTGGAGGAGCGCGCCGACGGCCCGACGAGTTGGGTATCGACGGCCTGGCAAGCTGGTGAAGGTGGGCAAGATCGCAGCGGCGATTCGACGCCCGATGGGTACGCCCCGCCGCCGCTGGTTTGGTTTCGCGGATTGGAAGCCGATGCCGCGCTGGAGCCGGGTCGTTTCACGCTGCGAGCGGAACTGGTCGTCGAGCGCAAGTCGAAAGGTGGACTCGGCATACCGTCGCTGTTTGGGAATTAGCCGATTGGCTTGGCGGCCGCTCCGCCGGTGTTTTCCAGAACTGTGGCGATTACGACGTCGACACCGAATTCGCTGGAGCCGAGCCAAGGGGCTGGGTACGATAAAGGTTTATGGTGCGCCGCTGCGGCCGGTCTTTCCCGGCCGCACGATGCGTCTGGTCAGATTAAGGCGTCGCCCCGCCTCGGCGGCGAACGCCCTCGATGGAGAAAACTACATGACGCGGTTTTACGGCGTTCACGGCGTGCGGCACTCGATGCCTTGGGCTTTCATCGCGGCCGTTGGTTTCGCTGCGGCCTGGGCCAACTGCGGTCAAGCGGCCGATCCGAAGTACGTCGGCGTGCTGGCGCTGCTCGAAGAACCGGCGGTCGCCAAGCAACTCGGTCTGAGCGACAAACAGCGGCAAGACATCATCAAGGTGATCGATGCGCGCGAACCCGAAGTACTCAACTTCCGCAGCCTCAAAGGCGACGAGTTGGAAGAAGCGATCGCCGATTTGCGGCAGCGCGCCGAAAGCGAAGGATTGAAGATTCTCAATCCCCAGCAGATCGGCAAGCTCAAGCAAATTCACGCCGCACGGCTGGCGGCCGCGGAAACCGCACCCGGCGACACGAAGGCCGGCGAAACTGACCCGGCCGATAATAATGCTACGAATAACGGTGTCACCGATAACGGCGAATCGAAGCCGGCCGCCGCCGCGGCGTCCGCGACCGATGTAAAGGTCGAAAAAGAAGAGTTCGTCCCCCCCGGAGCCAGGCCGGCCGAAGGCGAAGCCGACGAGAAGGCGGCACCGGACGAGCCGGGCGGCAAGGACGATCCAGACGCGCCGCCGACTGTCCGCGGCGACAGCGCCGCTCCGCGCGAACGACCCAACGACGTTCGCGACGATACGCCCAGCCGCGAAACCCCCAGCGACGTTCCGGGACGCCCCTCGCGGTTCCCAGAACGCGGCCCAACGTCGCGAACCGCGGCCGGCGAAGATGCCCAACCCGCGCCCGATGCCGCGAAAACCACTGCCGGCGGCACGATCGCCGCCACCGCCAAGGCCAGCGAGCCGATCCCGGTCGAGCCGCTCGATCCCGACGGCAAAATCCGCTTCAAGCTCCGTAATCAGCCGTGGGACGCCGTGCTCGAGTGGTTCGCCCGCGCTGCTGGCTACAACCTGCTGATGGAAAACCCGCCGACGGGCACGTTCAGCTACACGTCGACGAAAGCCTATACGCCGGCCGAAGCCATCGATCTGCTCAACAGCGCTCTGCTCTATACCAAGGGGATGGTGCTCGTCCGTAACCAAGAAATGCTGATCCTCGTCCGCACCGACGAAGTGCCGTCGATTCTCGTGCCCTACGTGGCCGAAGATAAGCTCGACGACCGCGGCGAATTCGAATTGGTCCGCACGATCTTCGCCCTCGAACGCTCCACGCCCGACGATATCGAGGCCGAAATCCGGCCCATGCTCGGCCCCCAGGGCGCGATCGTCAAACTGACCAAGGCCAAGCAAGTCCAGGTCGTCGAGACCGCCGGCCGTTTGCGGGCGATCCGCAAAGTCATCCAAGGCATCGAGAATCCGCCGGCGTCGAGCGACGACAAGCTCAACCTTGTCGAACTGACGCATATCAAGGCCGATCAAGCGATTCCGCGGATTCAAGAACATTTCCAAATGCCCCAGGGCACGACGCAAACCGCCGACGGATCGCTGCGGTTGCTCTACGAGCCGGTTTCGGGACGGCTGTTTGTCAGCGGCACGCAGGAACAGCGGAACCGCCTCGCCGAACTGATCAAGGTCCTCGATCAGCCGAATCCCAACAACGACGAAATCCAGGAAACGCCTCAGTTCGTGGTCTATCCGATCAGCGTTGCCGACTCCCAGGCCGTGCTGGCCGTGTTGCAAACGATGCTCGCCGGCCAGCCCGACGTGCGGCTGAGCGTCGACGGCAAGACCGGCCACATCAACGCCTGGGCGCGGTTGTCGCAGCACCGCACGATCAAAGCGATCATCGACGAAATGCAGAGCGACGGCCGCGAGATCGAGGTCATCCATCTCCGCTACGTCGATCCGGACCTGGCCGTGCTGATGCTCGGCAAGCTGTTCGCCAACGAATCGAATCCGGCCAACGTCCCGATCATCGACGCCGACCCGCTCAATAAGCGATTGGTGATCCGCGGCAGCAAGGCCCAGATCGCACAGATCACGGATTTGCTCGCCAAGATGGGCGAAACCGCCACCAGCGAAGATCAAAACCTGCTCGCCTCGGGCAAGGGGCCGATTCGCGTGATCCCGCTGAACCGGCGGGAAGCCCAAGGCGTGCTCGACGAAATCGAGCCGTTCTGGAATTTGCAGCGGACGAACAAGATCCGCATTGTTACGCCGTCGACGCCGGATCGCGGACTTCCGCCGCCTGCCTCGCGCCGCAACGACCCGCTGGGCGAGATGGAATCGCGGCTCCGCGACGAGTTCTTGCCCGGCGAAACGAACTCGTCGCAGCCGGTGCTCGAACCGCGTACGATCCGTAAGTATCAGTCGGGCGACGAGATTTTGCCGCGCAATACGCCGCCCCGCGAAGAATCGCCAACACAGCCGCTGCGTGAAACGCGCGACTTGCGCCGCGCCGCCCCGCCGGCCGATCGCTCGACCCGCTGGGGCGTGCCGATGGATCGCGTTCGCATCGCCAACCATTTAGCCCCCGGTGAACACACCGGGGGCAATCGACGCAATCGCGCCGACCATGTCGACCTCGCCAACCAAGCTCCCCGTACACAAGTACGCTACGTTTCCACCCAAGTCGACGAACGGCCGGCCGCCGCACCAGCTTCCCCAGCGACGTCGCCCGCCCCGCGCAACGAAAACACCGCCGCCAACCAACCCGCGGCCAACCAACCCGCCGCCAAAAACGCGCCCGAAAGCGTCAAAGGCGCGGAAATCATCGTCAAGATCACGCCCGGCGGATTGGTCATCGCGTCCGACGACCTCGAAGCGCTCGACGCCTTCGAGGATCTGGTCAATCAACTCGCCGACACGGCGACTTCGAGCGGCCGCGAATTCACCGTCTTTTATCTGCAATTCATCAAGGCCGAACATGCCGCTCAACTGCTGGGCGAGGTGTTCCAGGGCGGTTCGGGCGACAGCGGCGGCGGTGGCGGCGGATTGCTCGGCGACATCGCCGGCGCGGCCCTGGGTGGCGGCGGCGGATTGCTCGGCGGTCTGCTCGGCGGAGGCGGTGGCGGCGGCGATCTATTCGGCAGCAGCACGGCGCTGCAAATCGTGGCCGACCCCCGGCAAAACTCGCTGATCGTGCAAGGCTCTTCCGACGACATCGACACCGTCGAGCAATTGTTGCAGGTGATCGATCGACAGGGCGGGAACCCGGAAGTAAAGCTCCAGGACGAACCGCGATTCGTACCGGTTTACAACAATCCGGCCAGTGAAATCGCCGAGACGGTCAAGCTCGTCTATGCCGACCGCATCAACGTCGGCGGCGCCAATCAACAGCAACAACAGCGTCAACCTTCGCCGGAAGAGTTCATCCGCATGTTGCGCGGCGGCGGCGGTCGCGGCGGCCGGGGCGGCCAGGGCGGCGGTAACAACGGCATCGACCGCAACGACGTGGAAAAGGTCAGCGTCAACGTCGACACGAAAAGCAACTCGATTATCGTCGTCGCGCCGGATTATCTGTTCGGCGACATCGAGTCGCTCGTTCGCACGCTCGACCAGATCTCCCCCGCCTCGCAGCAGACGACGGAAGTCGTATCGCTCAAGAGCACCAACGCCCAGGTGATCCAGCAGTACCTTGCCGGCCGCTTCGGCGACAAGATCGTCACGTCGGCTTCGGCCACGCAACGTCCCTCCACGACGCCGGGCACGTCGACCGCACCCGGCGGAACTCCCGGTGGTGCTCCCGCGGCGACGCCCGGGCCGCAGCAACAGCCTGGCTTCACGCCGCCGCAAGGTTTTGCTGTGCCCCAAGGGAACCCCTTCGGTGGGTTTGGCGTCCCAGGATTCAACGGCGGCGGCGGCGACCGCGGAGGCGGACGTGGCGGCTTCGGCAGGGGCGGGGGCGGCGGTGGTAGCGGACGCGGCGGTGGCGGCGGCGGGCGAGGTCGCTGATCGATCCCGCGCGATCCGCGGCCCATTATCCAAACCGGCAGACTGCGGCTGCGGCGGCATTGCCCCTCGCTGGCGACGTTTTGCGGCCGCGTGCCGTCTCGACGCTTGCCGCGCGACCTGATAAAATCGGCTGCTTGAACTATTGAATCATCGCCCCGCTCGGCGTGCGGATTGCCCCGCGCCTCGCGTACTTTAGCCGCCGATTTTCGGAAAGACCAGACGATGTACGCCATCATCGACCAAGACGGACGCCAGTATCAGGTCGCCACCGGCGACGTGCTCAAGATCGACCTCCGCGACGACGCGGTCGGTACGACGCTCACCTTCGATCGCGTCCTGGCCGTTTGCGACGGGCCGAACAGCAAGGTCGGCCAGCCCACCGTCGCCGGCGCCGTGGTGCGGGCGGAAGTGCTCGGCAAGCAGCCCGAAAAGAAGCTCGTGGTGCAAAAGTTTCGCCGCCGCAAGAACTCGCGCCGCAAGACCGGTCATCGTCAGTGGATGACCGAAGTCAAGATCACGGCCATCGAAGCGTCGTAGTGCGTTGTGGGCGGCACTGGCCGTGCCAGTGCTGGGAACGCTTGCCCCTTGCGCACTGGGTGGGCCAGCGGCGCACACAACTTGCCATTTTGGCTCACATACGACTTGCCGCGTTGGCTTTCCTTGGCCGGCGCGGTATCGTTCTTTGTTGGGGTTCATCTCCATCGCGTCCGCGGCGGTCGCGCGTCGCGGCCTAATTCGGCTAGCACTCGTTCGGCGGTCAATCGTCCCGTTTGTCATCGCTCATGGACGAAGACTACTACAACATCCTCGATGTCCCGCGTTCGGCCTCGCAGGCCGACATCCAAAAGGCGTACCGCAAGCTCGCACGCAAGTACCACCCCGACGTCAACCCCGACGACGCCACGGCCAAGGACAAGTTTCAAAAGGTGCAGCGGGCCTTCGAGGTGCTCAACGACGCCAAGAAGCGAGAAATGTACGACCGCTACGGCAGCGGTTTCGAGCAGGCTGGGCAGGGCGGCCCTCAAGGCGGTCCGTTCCAGTGGCGGACGAGCGGCGGCGGGACCAGCGGCAGTCCCGGTGGCCAGGAATTCGACTTCAATAACATCTTCGGCGAACAGTTCGGTGAGGGAGGCGGCGGAGGCGGCGGGTTCGCCGACATCTTTCGCAAGTTTGCCGGGGGCGGCGGGGCGGCTGGAGCGGCGGCGGCCAAGGGCGGACCGCGGCGCGGGGCCGACCTTCAACACGAAGTCACCGTCCCGCTGGCCACGGCGGTCAAAGGCGGCGAGATCGAGTTTTCCGTGCTCCGCGAAAACGGCAAGCAGGAAACCATTCGCGCCAAAGTGCCCGCCGGCATCGAGGACGGCAAGAAAATCCGCCTTCGCGGGCAGGGCGGCGCGGCCCCGCGGCGCGGTCAGGCGGGCGACATCATCGTCGCGATCCGCGTCGCCACGCATCCTTGCTACACGCGCCGCGGCAATCACCTGGAGGTCAAAGTCCCCGTCACGCTGGCCGAAGCCGCGCTGGGTGCGAAAGTCGACGTGCCCACACCCGACGGAACCGTGACGCTGACCGTTCCGCCGGCCACGTCGAGCGGCAAGCGGCTGCGGCTCAAGGGCCGCGGCATTGCACCTAAGGGCAAAACGCCGGGCGACTTGTTCGCCGAAATCCAGATCGTGCTGCCGGAGCGGCTCGACGACGCGGCGATCGAGGCGATCCGCAAGCTCGCGGCACTCGGACCCGAGGGGCCGCGCGACGACCTGGTGTGGTAGTCGCCTGTTGAAAAAGGGGTCAGACCCTGTGGGAAAGTGCGTTTTGGCCGCGAACTTCGCCGTGCCTGAGAGGGTCAGACCCCTTTTTCAACAGGCTGGTCGTGCGGCGAATTTGCGGAATTGCGCATGGCCGACCTAACCACGCCCGACTCAGCGACGCGCGACTCAATGTCTTCCGATCAACGTTTCCTCGGCGAGCATCACCTGCGCCGTCCGGCCGACTTTGCCCGCGTTTACAACCGTAAGTGCTCGGTGGCCGATGGGCGGCTGGTCGTGTACGCTTGCCGCAGCGACTTGAGCCATCCTCGCGTCGGGCTGTCGGTATCGCGGAAGGTGGGCGGGGCGGTGGTTCGCAATCGTTGCCGGCGGTTGTTGCGCGAGGCATTTCGCTTGGAGCGGGAGAACCTGCCGCTGGGCGTCGACCTGGTGCTGATTCCGCGTCACGGCTGGAACGAAGGACTGGCGGCGCTGCGGCGCTCGCTCGTCGAATTGGCCCGCAGCGCGGCGCGGAAACTTGACCGTTGATCCATTGCATTGCGCGAAATCGGAAGCTGTAGGAGGCGAATCCTTTCGCCGAGGGAACGGCCAACCGGACGCTTTCGGCGAAAGGATTCGCCTCCTACAGTGATGGAATATGCCGCATACACGGACAGCGCCATGCGTCCCTTCTTCGATCGTGTGGGATACGTTCTCGGCGAACTGCTGATCGTTCCCGTGCGCATCTACCAGTGGACGCTCAGCCCGATCATCGGCCGGCAGTGCCGGTTCCGCCCGACGTGCAGCAACTACTACATCGGGGCGGTTCGCAAATACGGCCCGGTCGTCGGCACTTGGCGCGGCGTCAAACGCATCTGCCGCTGCCATCCATTTCACAACGGGCCGTTTTACGATCCGCCGTGAGCGCGGCATCGCACGGGGCTAGCGCGGATCGTCGAGGGTGACTTCGAGGTTGAGCGCTTCCTTGCCGCGGCGAACTCCGACCTTGACTTTGTCGCCGGCCTTGAACTTGCGCAGCGCCGCGTCGAAGTCGTCGAGGTTGGCGATTTTGTTGTCGCCGAGTGAAGTGATGACGTCGCCGGCTTTGAGGCCGCCTTTTTCCGCCGGGCCGCCTTTGGTGACGCCGGAGATGGCGAAGCCTTCGGTCGGTTCGCCGAAGTCGGGGATGCTGCCGAAGTACGGCCGGTCGCCACCGCCGTCGCGCTTCGGCGGCGGCTGCTTGCCTTCCAGATAGGTTGGCCGCTCGGCCCGTGCGGCGACTTGCGTGGCTACGTAGGTGACCATCTCGGTGACGCGGCGCATGCCGGCCGAGTCGATCTTGTCGTAGTCGTCGCTGGGGCGGTGATAGTCCGCATGCAGGCCTGTGAAGAAGTGCATCACCGGAATTTTCTTGGGGTAGAACGACGCATGATCGCTGGGACCGAAACCGCCGGGTTGATGCGTGAGCGTGAACTCGGCCGTCTTGTTGGCCGTCTCGACCCACTCTTTGAACTCGGCGGCCGTGTCGGCGCCTTGGACGATGAGCTTGTTGTCGGCGACGCGGCCGACCATGTCCATGTTGAGCATGGCGACCGTCTTGTCGAGCGGGAACAGCGGGTTGTTGACGTAGTACGCGCTGCCGATCAGTCCGCGCTCTTCGGCCGAGAAGGCGATGAACACGATCCGCCGCCGCGGGCCTTCCTTTTTCTCCGCCACCAGCGACCGGGCGACTTCCAACAGCGCCGCCGAACCCGAGGCATTGTCGTCGGCCCCGTTGTGGATGTCCGTGCTGCCGCGGGCAAGCGAACCTGCGCCGCCGCGGCCGAGGTGGTCGTAATGCGCTCCGACGACGATCGTTTCTTCGGCCAGCGGACCTTCGCCATCGAGTACGGCGACGACGTTCTTGACGTTGGCGTCCTCGCGTTTGACGGCCGTTTCGCCGACGGCCCGCCATGTGCCGAGCGCGGAGCTCTTGGGCGTCGGGTGAGGAAGTTCTGGTTTCGCTTCGTCCGGCTCGGGTGCGGCAGGCGTGGAACCGCTGTCGGCAACTGCATTCGCCGTCGGTGCGCCCGCGTCGATCTCGCGTTCGATCTCGGCCAGGTCTTTGCCGATCGCCGCTTTCACCACGCGATCGACCGCGGCACGCGTGCAAAACACGACGGGCATTTTGCGGCCGTTGTTGTCGCTGCCGGCGCGTTCGAATTCGAGCAGGGGGTCGCTGGCGGTTTGCCACCGCTCGACGTATTTCGTAATTTCGGCGGCCATGCGCTGCGTTTCGTCGCGATGCTTCTCGATCTGCTCTTCGGTCGGTTCGGCGATGGCCTTGAACGCGGCGTGGGCGTCGGCGAGCTTGTCGACCGCTTCTTGCCAACGCCGCTTCTGCCCAGCGACTTGATTGCGAATCTCAGCGTCGTCGTTGACGAGGATCACCAGTGCCGCGCCGTGTTGATAGGCGTTGGATATCTTGGTGTCGAAATAGGCGTGCCGCGACGGGCCGTGGCCGGTGGTGAACACGCCGCCCTTGCGATCGAGTTGCGGATTGTGGCGGAGGATGATGACCGCCTTGTCCTTGACGTCGACGCCGGCGTAGTCGTCGTACTTTTCATCGCCGGCCGTGATGCCATAGCCGACGAACACCAGCGGCAGATCGAACGCCGCGGAACCGCCGACGGCCATCGGCGTGAACGACTTGCCCAGTTCTAGGTCGAACTTCTCGCCCTGCTTGCCGTCGCCTTCGGGCATCGCGAAGCTCAGTCGATTCGCCTCCGTCGGGCCGAGTTGCGTCCGCAGGCTGATCTTGAAGTTCTGAAACGGCGTGCCATCGCAGGCGTCGGTCCGCAGTCCGAGCTTGGTGAACTCGCCGGCGAGATAGAACGCGGCCGCATCCAGCCCATTTGTGCCGATGCCGCGGCCTTCGAGGTCGTCGGACGAAAGGTATTTGACGGACGAAAACAGCCGCTCCTCGGCCGCGGCGTTTTTCGCGGCCGTGTCCGCCGCAGCATCCGCGGTGACCGTCTTGCCATCGTCGGCGGCTAGCAATGCCGGCCGCAACGACCCCAGATAGCTTCCGCCCACGAGCAAGGCGGCCGCCGAAATGATCGCGAACCGACGCGAGGGCGCAGCGAATGGCCGCGCGAAGTACGTGCGAAGAGACATGCGTATCCTCAAGCAAGGTGGGAAAGTCAGGCAAGATAGACGGCGTGGGGCGACCTCGACGGCAGAGAGTTTCGTCCCGCCACGGGTGACACTGTATTCTCAGACCGTGCCCGCGGTGCGTCAAGCAGAAACCGGTTTTGACACACCGGGCGTCGACGGTTACTGTACGCCCCCCTCGGCCGAGACAGATCGCCGAGAACGAACGTTGGTGCGGACGAATCCGGTTACCCGCCCCGGCCTCGACGCACATTGCAGATTTCTCGCACGGCGAATTCTCGCACAAGGAGGTGCGCGTGTCCGAAGCTATCGCTGGTACGATTTCGACTTCGCGGGTGCTCGTCGTCGATCCGCAGGAAGAGACGCGGGCAGTTCTGGAGACCATGCTATCGCGACGCGGGATTCGCATCGTCACCACCGCTCGCCGCGACGAAGGTTTGCGGCTGGCTCGCGATTTCCAGCCCGACGTGATTGTGCTCGACTGCGAAACGCCCTCCGTCGAGGCGAGCGACGGCACCACCGACGCCGAACGCCCGTTCGCTTCGGCGTCGCCGGACCATCCGCCGTCGCTGGTTCTAATCGGCAGCACGCGCCGCGCCGCGAATGCGACTGCCGACGCCGGATCGTCGCGGTATCTGCAAAAACCCTATGATTACGGCCCGTTGATTCATACAATCGAAGAGTTGCTGGCGTCGCGCCGAGCAGCGTGAGAGAGAAGCATCGAAGGTTCAAGTTTCGAGTATCAAGGCTCAAGCAAGGTTCAAGGTTCAAGGTAAAAAGGCACGTGGGGTGGGTCGAATGTGAGGCCCACCACTTGGCGACGTGCATGCCGGTGGGCCTCACTTCGTTCGACCCACCCTACGGTCTAGCAGCCGCGCCTTAATCGAACCTTGAGACTTGGAGTTTGAATCTTGCTTGAACCTTGAACCTTGAAACTTCGCGTAGCGCCGTGGCTTCTTTATTCGTCATCAAAGGCGCCGACCAGGGGATGCGGTTCGAGTTGGACCAGGGCATCGTGGTTCTGGGGCGCGATACGACCGCGACCGTGCAGTTGCACGACAGCGAGATCTCCCGCCGACACGCCGAGGTCCGCGGTCACAACGGCCGCTTCGTGCTCACCGACGCCGGCAGTTCCAACGGCACGTTCGTCAACGGTCGCCGGGTCGAATCGCAGGAGCTGGCGACCGGCGATCAAGTGCAAATCGGCGCCACGACGTTCTTGTTCACCGCGCCCACGGAAGCCAGCAGCGATCTGACGGCGAAAATCGACATCGTCGGCCCGTTGACCGCCGAGCACGAGTCGCAAATCATCCGCTCGATGACGCAAGAGGAAGGCAGCAGCATCCTTGCCCCGCCGCTGTTGGGCGCGGACGAGAGTCCTTGGATCGCGCGGGCGCGGAGCAATTTGCAGGTCATGTATCGCACGGCGCTGGCGGTCAGCCACACGCTGGACATCGATCAGTTGCTGGCCCGGATTCTCGATCTGATCTTCGAGTGGGTCGAAGCCAGTCGGGGCTGCATCCTGCTGGTCGATCCGCATACGAAGGAACTTGCCCCGCGCGCCCACCGCAACCGCAAGGGCGTCAACGCGCGGGAGAAAATCTCGATCAGCCGCACGATTCTCGACTACGTTCGCCAACACAACGAAGGCGTGCTGACCAGCAACGCCCGGGAGGACGAGCGGTGGGACTCGACCCGCAGCATCCTGCACATGGGCATCCGCGAGGCGATTTGCGTGCCGATGCAAGGCCGTTACGACGTGGTGGGGGTGATCTATATCGACACGACGATTCCGGCCGATCGGTTGCTGGCCAGCAGCCGGACGAACACGTTCACGGAAGAACACCTCAAGCTGATGATCGCCATTGCTCACCAGGCGGCGCTGGCCGTGGAGGACACCAGTTACTACTCGGCGATGGTCCAGGCGGAACGGCTGGCGGCGGTTGGCCAGATGATCGCCACGCTGTCGCACCACATCAAGAATATTCTGCAAGGCATCAGCGGCGGCAGCTACCTGATCGAGGAGGGCCTAAAAAGCAGCGAAAACGACGTCATTGCCAAAGGTTGGAACATCGTCGAAAAGAATCAGCAGAAGATTTCCAATCTCGTCATGGACATGCTGACGTTCAGCAAGGAACGCGATCCGGACCTCGCGCCGTCGGACATCAACGCCCTCGCGGCGGACATCGTCGAGTTGATGCAGGGCCGGGCGAAAGACCTGGACGTTGCCCTGGCGTTCAAGCCGCAAGACGAGATTCCGCGGCTGCGGTTCGATCCCGACGGACTACATCGGGCGGTATTGAACGTAGTGACCAACGCCATCGACGCCTGCGACTGCGTCGAGAACGGCTGCGTCGTCGTGTCGACCGAGCTCGACGAAGCCGACGAGCTGGTTCGCGTCATTGTCGAAGACAACGGCCGCGGCATTCCGCCGGAGGACGTCGACAAGATGTTCGGGCTATTCGTGTCCCGCAAGGGCGGTCGCGGCACCGGCTTGGGGTTGCCGGTGAGCAAGAAGATCCTCCGCGAGCACGGCGGCGACATCCGGGTCGAAAGCGAAGTCGGTCGGGGCAGCCGCTTCATTCTCGAATGGCCGGCGTTGCCCGACGAAGCGAATCAGGCGAACGTCACGACGCGGCGGGCGGCCGACCAGGACTCGGAATCGGTCGCGCCCTAAACTGTCACGCTCCAGCGGACCCGCGGCAAATCTCACGCCATCGCCGGCAGCCGAATGTCGTCGATCATCTCGCCCGGGTCCACCGACCGAGTCGCCGAATCGACCACGGCGACGGCTGGCAGTTCGATGTCGTCGGCCGCGAGCAATTCCACCAAACTCACGACGGTGTGGACCGAATACACCTGCCATTGCCGGCCGGCGTCCTCGCGCGACGGCACGGCGCAAGCTTCGCCGACGGCGTAAATGGTCGCAGACTGCGAGGGTGTCTTCATCGGTCGATCTCGCCGAACTTGGTGGAAGCTTCGTTAGAACTTTGCGAACTCCGCGGGGTTATAGAACTTTCTTCGGCTGGGTCGCGTCGCCGACACCCGCGAACGTTCCGCCCGAATGGCAGCCTGCGGGTATCCGCGGCGGAGCATTCGTCGTGGTCGGCAAGTCGTGAGCAGATGTGGCGAACGGTTGGAGATCGCATTACGGCGACCCCCTCGCAGTGGTGTCGCCCGGCGTGCTTTTCGCGAGCAATTCGGGCGAAATGCTTGACTTTGACGATTTTTCCGGACACGATGACTAATACCTGTCGGCCGCACGATTCGGGTGGTACGGCTGGCGGGCGGACGGCTTTGCGACTGCGCCTCGATATCGGTACGGACCAGGAAACCACGTCTCTCGGCCATCGTCGCCAAACATTGGGAGTTCGTTGCCGCGGCATTGGGTTGCGCGACCTTTGCGCGGCGGTGCCTGCGGTGCATTCCGTCGCCGTGCTGACACCCTCGGCCTGTCTGGCGCGTTAGCGCGGCGGCCAAAGCCTGAGTGAGCGAGAGCGTTGCGGTGCGGATATGTTCGGTTAGCGTTTGATGAGCGACAGCAAGCGATTTCGCGGCGGCCTGTGGCGGCTGGCCGCGGCTCGCGCGTGTGGCGGAAGTCTCGACAATCAACGACAAGGTGCGGTGAACAGAGATGACGAAGTTTTCGTTCGGCGGCAAGAAGCATCGATCGGCCAAGTCTGGCACGGGCCGCATGGCGTCTCGGCGCAGCCTGCAGGTGGAGCACCTCGAAGACCGGCAGATGCTGGCGAATAATCCGCTGGTGATTACGGAGATCAACTATCATCCGGGCGTGCCGCAGTCGGGCGCGTTCGACAAGGATCAGTACGAGTACGTCGAGTTCTACAACGCCGGCGACACAGCATTAACGATTGCCGGCGTGCAATTCGCCACGATACCGGCGTCCATCAATTTCACGTTTCCAGCGGGAACGACGTTGGCGGCGGGCGCGTATACGCTGATCGTCAAGGATGCGGCCGCAATGGCCGAGCGCTATGGCGCAGGCATTGCGTCGCAGATCGCGGGCGTGTACACGGGAAGCCTGTCGAATAGCAACGCCCGACTTCAACTCAGTACGCCCTTCGGAGTCAACGAGAACCAGCTCATCAGCTTCGAATACGACGACGGCAACAACGCGGGAGAGACGTTTCCAGATCGCGCCGATGGGGACGGCTCGTCGCTGCAGTTGATCAATCCCAGCAAGAGCGTGGACGCCGCGTACTACAACGACCCGACGGTGCGGGGCGCGAACTGGCGAGCAAGTCGAGAGTTTTGGGGCAGCCCCGGCCGCGCCGGCTTGGAAGATGCCGTCGAGCCGCGCGTGGTCATTAACGAGATCCTCGCCAACTCGAACGCGCTGGCGAATCCGGCGGAATACGACAAGATCGAGTTGGTGAACATTTCCAACGACCCCGTCGATTTGAGCGGCTGGATCATCACGGACATGAGCGACAACGAATTCACGGTGCCGGTGGTCGGCCAATACCTCGGTGGCTACAAGATTCCAGACGGCACGATTCTCCAGCCCGGCCAGTACATTTCCTTCGCCGAGAACCTGCACTTTGGCGATCCGATCAATGGCGTCAACGAGTTCGGGTTGTCGTCCGGCGGCGAGCGTTTGTACCTGACTTCGAAGGAAGCCGACGGCCTGCGGCTGTTCGAAGACATCATCGACTACGATTCGACGCGGCAGTCGCAGTCGATCGGCCGCGCGCCCGACAAGACCGGCAGCTTTCTGCCGATGCAGACGCAAACGTTCGGCGTGGCGAACTCCAACCACGCGCTGTCGCCGATCGTCATTACGGAGATCATGTACAATCGGTCGACGCCCAACACCGATCTGAATTACATCGAGCTTCACAACCGCTCGGGCTCGGCCGTGACACTTGGCGGCGCCGGGGCGAATGACCGCTGGAAGATCGACGGCATTGGCTACACATTTCCCGCGAACACGACGATTCCGATCAATACGACCTTCCTCGTGGTGCCGTTCAATCCCACGACGGATACGGCCAAGCGCAATGCATTTCTATTGGCCTACGGTCTCGCCACCGCTCCCACGATGTACGGTCCGTTCCCGACATCGCCCTCGACTGCGAGTCTCAGCAGCACGGGCGAACGCCTTCGATTGACGCAATTCTATTCGGACCCGGGTCCGCCCGTGGCAGTCACGGACGTATTGGTCGACTCGGTGAATTTCGACAACGATTCTCCGTGGCCGGAAGGCCCGGCCGGCGGCATCGCCACGACCAACTACTCGCTAACCCGCGTCGCGCTCGACAACGTCGGCGACCAGCCTCATTCGTGGCGTGGCGCGGCGCCCACGCCCGGCTCGGTCGCATCGTTGCCGTCGACCACTTCTCCGCTGGCCGGTCTGGTGATCAGCGAACTTTCTTACAATCCGCTGCCCGCCGAATTCGGAGGCGGCGATCTTGGCTCCAACAATCACCTCGAATTCATCGAACTCTTCAACACCACGGGTGCGACGCTCAATATTTCGGACGCCGGCGTGCGACAAGGCGTTAACTACACGTTTCCGACCGGCACGACGATCGCCGCCGGCGAACGAATTCTCGTCGTGCCGTTCAATCCCGACCCATCGAATCTTGTTTACAAGCCACAGCGCGATGCTTTTCTCAACGACTACGGGTTAACGCTCGGCGACGTCGACATGTTCGGTCCCTGGGTCGGCAGCCTGAACAACGGCGGCGAGTCGATTGCGCTGATCGACCGCACGCGCAACACGTTCTTCGAATTCACCTACAACGACCGCGGCGGTTGGCCCGACCGCGCCGCCGGCAAGGGGTCATCGCTGGAACTGATCAATCCCAGCGCCGTTCCGGTTGGCGTCACCACGGCGGCGGCGTATCTCAACGCGCCGACCAACTGGCGAGCTAGCACCGAGCTTCGCGGCTCCCCCGGCTCCGCCGGCGTTGGGCCGGTGGCGGCGTCGGTCGTCATCAATGAGATCAACTCGCACACCGATCCGCCGAACACAGACGCTATCGAATTGTTCAACGCCTCAGGCGCGCCGATCAATCTTTCGAATTGGGTGCTCACGGATGACATGACGAAGAATCCTTCTTCGACGTGGTTCTATCTGCCGCCGGTTACGCTCAATCCTGGCGAGTATATTACGTTTGACGCAAGCCCCGCCGGATTCAATACGAGGTTCAACCTCAACGCCGCCGAGGGGGAACGCGTGTACCTACTCGCGTTCGACAGCTCGACATTTATGTCGTCCTTCGCCGACGATGTCGAGTTCCCCGCCACGTTCAGCAACGTCTCGCTCGGTCGATGGCCGAACGGCACCGGCGAGATGTTCCCGATGGAATCGCGGACGCTCAGTCAGGTCGACACATTCCCCGAATTCCCCGCGCCGGGAGAGACGTACACGAATGGCGCGAACAGCGGTCCAAAATTCGACGACGTGGTGATTTCGGAAGTAATGTACAACCCGCTGGGGCCGAATCCGAACGACTTCGAGTACATCGAATTGCAGAACCGCCGCGGAATTCCGATTCCGCTCGGCCCGATCGAGGCCGGAATCGGTTGGGGGAGCCTGCCCGAGGGCTGGCGTCTCCGCGGGTCGGTCGATTTCGACTTTACATCGGCCCACACGATTCCCGCGTTGGGGACGATGGTGATGGTCAGTTTCGACCCTGCGGCCAGTCCGGCCAAGGCGACGGCGTTTCGGTCGCGTTACGGTATTGGCGTGGGCGTGGCGCTGGTTGGGCCGTTCAATTTGTTCCGTACGATTCCCGATGACGGCGGCGTGATTCGCCTGGAGAAGCCCGATGCCGCCCCGACGACGCTTCCGGACGCGGAGAAGTTCACGCCGAACATTCTCGTCGACCGCGTCACGTACGATGACGCCGCTCCGTGGCCGACGTCGCCCGACGGCACGGGACAGTCGCTCACTCGGCTCGGTTCGTCGGAGTACGGCGACTTGGCGTCGAGTTGGAGCGGCGCGAATCCTACGCCGGGTTCGATTTCGCAATCGGCGGCCGCGCCGCGCGTGACCAACGTGATCCTTTCGAGCACGTCGTGGAACGCCGCGTTCAATACCGCCGTCAGCAGCCCCGGTTCGCCGGTGCAGGGTTACACGGCGCTGAAGGGTTCGCAGCAAGCGACGGCGGTGCCGTGGAGCGGCGTCAACCAGGTCAGCGTCACTTTCGACCGGGCCGTGACGATTTCGTCGAACGCGCTGGCAATTCGCGGGTTGAGCACGGCGAATTACTCGGTGTCGCCGACGCCGACGAATCCCGCTGGCTTCACGTACACCTGGACGATCACCCCGGCGATCAATTCCGGCGACAAGATTCTGATCGAACTGGATGACGCCAAGGTGAATTCGTCCGGCGCGTTGCTCGACGGCGAATGGACCGATAACGTCAGCAATGGCAACTCCGGCAACGGTATCGCCGGCGGCGACTTCCGCTTCCGCATGAACGTCCTGCCCGGTGACGCCGACGGCAACGGCACCGTCAATAACGACGATTTCGTCGGCGTCCGCGCCGCGATGTTCACCTCGCCGGGCGTCGGCCCGTACGACGTCCGCCGCGACCTGAACGCGTCGGGAATGGTTACGGTGGTGGACTGGATCGTGGCCCGCAACAAGCAGGGCCAGTCGCTTCCCGCCGGCACGCCGAGCAGCCCGGCCGCCCCGGAAGCACCGTCGGCGATCGTCGCCCAAGCCGACCGCGCGACCACTCGTCGCGTCGGGAACGCACCGTTGCGGGCCGTGGCGCGTGCCGCCGCCGTGGACCGCGTCCTCGCCGGATCGCTTTCCAGCGGTGCAGCCGAAGGTTCCGGCGATCGCGATACGGGCCAGTCGCCGCTGTCGGCCCTGCGGGCGCGTCGCGCGGCGAGGGCCGTGTCGGTCGTCGATTCGCAACCCGACACCTTGCGGCGGGTTTGATTTCGCTGCCGACGGCCGGAGGGCCAGAATATCGCACTTTCTGATGGGAAGGCTTGTGGGAAGGATTGATTCGAAATC
>JBBDYI010000065.1:40554-42835 GCA_040901705.1 Pirellulales bacterium
AATCCACCCTACTGGCGGTTTGGCTTGAAGTGCTGAATGGCGTTGCATAGGTAAACTGGGCAGTTCCGTTTGCAGTCTTGGCTGTCGGCGATTATGCTGGATATTTCGTGAGAATTTCGTTTTCCTGTTGCACTTTCGCTAGGACGCGATGGGTATTTGGCGCCGCCAGAAGACTGGTGGCGGCGAAGAAAGGGCCAATGGAATGAGCTACAAGATGCAGCAGAGCCGGTATGAGCTCAAATACATCATTCCCGAGGAGCAGGCTTTGAAGGTTCGTGACTTCGTCATGAACTACCTCGACCCGGACGAACACACGAATCCCAATGAGGGCTTCGGCTATTCGGTTCACAGTTTGTATCTCGACAGCCGCGACCTGAAGCTGTGCAACGCCACGATTATCGGAGAAAAGAACCGCTACAAGCTCCGCATCCGCTTTTACGACGACCAGAGTGACTCGCCCGTGTTCTTCGAGGTCAAACGTCGCATGAACGACGTGATTCTCAAGCAGCGGGCCGGCGTGTGGAAGACTGCGGTGCCGCGCCTGATCGCGGGCGATTGGCCCAAACGATCCGACCTGATCAAGGCGGACGACTCGAACTACAAGGCGTTGTACAACTTTTGCGACCTGCGAGATTCGATTCGCGCCGGACCGGCCGCTTATACGTCGTACCTGCGTGAAGCTTACGAGCCTTCGGACAGCAACCTGTACCGCGTCACGTTCGACCGCCGGATCCTTGCTGGGGCGTACAACGGCACGCTCAACGTCGCCGACTTGGAGAAGTGGGCGCAGCCACAAGTGGATGGCGTGGTCTTGGAGTTGAAATTCACGGATCGATTTCCGCGTTGGATGCACGACCTCGTTCAGATATTCAATCTTCGCCGCACGACCATGCCCAAGTACGTCGAATGCGTGTCCATTCTGGATGGTTCGCCGCTACGCTACATGGGCCGAAAAATGAAGACCCAGCCCTATGAACTCATTTAGCATCCTCGGATTTCTCGATCAGTTGTTGTTCATCAACGACGCCAGCAGCGGCGGCGTTACGCTGTCGACGGTCGTGATGACCCTCGGCCTCGCGTTCTGCCTGGCGCACATCATCGCCTGGGTCTATATGTGGACCCACCACGGCATGAGCTATTCGCAGTCGTACACCTCTTCGCTCGTCGTGATGTCGGTGCTCGTGTCGTTGGTCATGCTGTTGATGTCGGGCAACGTCTACATTGCGTTCGGCCTGATGGCCGTGTTCGCCCTGGTCCGCTTCCGCAACGTGCTCAAGGACACCCGCGACGCCACGTTCATTCTATGGGCGATCATCATGGGCATGGCCGTCGGCACGCAGAAGCACGGCATCGCGATCGTCGGCACGCTGTTCGTGGCGGCGGTCGTGCTGTACCTGTGGGTCACGTCGCTGGGCGCTCGCCAGCGGTTCGACGTCGTGCTGTCGCTGCACATGGCGGGCGATGCCTCGAGCGTGGCGATGCTCAACCCGATTCTCAAGCGGCATAGCTTCAAGGTCCAGCTAGCCAGCCAGCGCAACTTGACCGAGGAGTTGCTGGACCTGTCGTATCGGCTGCTGCTCCGCAATCCCGCCAAGAGCAGCGATTTGCTGGCCGAACTCGAATCGACGGACGGCGTGGCGCACGTCTCGCTGTATCACCGCGAGGATGAATCGGAGATGTAGGATCGTCTTTTTCTCAACCACAGAGGACACAGAGGGGGAGCACGGCGGGGCACGGAGGAAGTGATGAACGATGATTGATGAGCGATGAATGATGAACGGTTGAAGAATCGCCGTCCGCGTGTTCAGTTCATCATTCATCGCTCATCAATCAACATTCATCACTAGCATTCTCCGTACTCCGCCGCGCTGTGGTTAGGCAAACCGCCGGGTTACGCCCGTATTGCGACTTCCTCGCCGTGCGTGACCTCGAAGCCCATGTCTTCGATTATCCGGTAGTCGGCTTCCGGCGGCTGGCCCTGGGTGGTGAGATAATCGCCGACGAAGATCGAGTTTGCGGCGTACAGGCCGAGCGGTTGCAGCGACCGCAGATGCAGTTCTCGGCCGCCGGCGATGCGAATCTCGCTCTTGGGATTCACCAGGCGGAACATCGCCAGCACCTTGAGGCAGAACCGCGGGTCGAGCGGATGCTGGCGATTCGCGGCTTCGAGCGGCGTGCCGCCGATGGCGTTCAGAAAGTTGACTGGAATCGACTCGACGCCCAAATCGCGGAGTTCCAGCGCCATGCGGACGATGTCCTCGCGGCGTTCGCCCATGCCGAC
>JBBDYI010000066.1:0-6987 GCA_040901705.1 Pirellulales bacterium
TCTGCCGCAAAGCCGTAGGGATCGGACTTCTCCAAGACCTCGCCGCCGTGGCGGATCTGGAACTTGTAGATCGTGCCCTCGCCGAGGCCGGGCACGAACATTTCCCAGACGCCGCTGGGAATGTGCTTGCGCATCATGTGGCGGCGGCCGTCCCAGCCGTTGAAGTCGCCGATGACACTGACGCTTTCGGCGTTGGGGGCCCAAACGGCGAAGTTGACGCCTTCGACGTCGCCGATGCGGCGAAGCTGAGCGCCGAGCCGCTCGTAGCTTTTCCAGTGCGTGCCTTCGCCGAGCAAGTACAGGTCGAAATCGGTTAGCAGGTTGCCGAAAGCGTAGGGATCGTGCATGGTCGTCTCGCGGCCGGACGGGTCGGCGGTGCGGAGCTGGTAGTCGTGGATGTCTTTGTCGGCGCGGGCCGGGAGGATCGCCTCGTAGAAGCCGCTGGGGTGGATGCGGCGCATGGGCCGAGTCGCATTATGCGCGGAATCGACGACCCAGGCGCTGTCGCAATGCGGTAAATACGCCCGAACGGCGAGGGCTTTGCGGCCTTCGTGGCTGACCGGGTGCGGGCCGAGGACGTGATGCGGATTTTCGTGCCGGCCTTCGACGAGCGGGGCGAAATCTTCGATCAAGAGTGTGGTCCGCATGGCAGGTGTCGGGGATTGGGGGTCTGGATTCGGGATTCGGTCACGCTGCGCGTGACGGTGATGGCGTTCATCACTCATCACTCATCGATCGTCACTCATCACTGAGCCGCCGCCATTGCCCAGCGGTTCTTGCAGGCCGCGATGGCGGTGCGAAGCCTGGCTCGCACGGCCGGCCATTTGGGCTTCTGAATCTCGTGCGGCGGGTCGGTTCGCTCGTTGCAGTCGATGGACGCAGGCGACTCGTCGGATGGCGATGACGCCGTCGCATTTTCGGTTCGCCAGGTGCGACAGACCAGCGAGTGGAAGGCCAGCGCCTGATCGACGCGCCGCCAGAGATCGGAGTTCTTGACCGGGGCCATTTCGCCGAAGCGGTCCCAGCGCCAGTCGTTCTCGCGCCACTCGGCGAGGCCGTAGACGAGGCCGTGGCGGATGTAACGGCTGGCGGTGACGAGCGTGACGTGCGAGGGCTGGTCAAGCGCTTCCAGCCCGCGGACGACGGCCAGCAGATCGAGCCGCTCGCCCCGCGCGTCCGGCTCCTCGTCGGCGGCTTCGAGCCGGTCGCCGCCGTCGGCCGATTGCAGCACGAACCGCCAACCGTCGCGCGACGCCGCCACGCCGCTCATGCCGCCGGTCGACTCGCAGAACAACACATACTCGCAATGCCGCACGTCCATCACTAGCCCCGACAACGACTTAGGTCGTATGTCCGCGTCCGTGCGGGTGGACTCCTCAATCGAGTCGAAGTACTTGAGAGTACCGACTCGATTACGTTATCGGCAACGTCAACGCGGTTTCGCCAGTTTGTCTAGCTTATATTCTTGCCGCGGGTGGTCGTGCAATGAATTTATCGCGAGGCCGGAACCTCGGTTCGGTCAATTGTTTGGGAAGACCGCTTGGCGGAGCATCTGGAAAAAACGCGCGGGACAGACGAGCCAATGTCTCACCTAGAATGAGGGTGTTGCGCTGCGATGGATGTCGGACTTTTACGCAACCTGCGGTAGTGGACGGCGCAAACGCACTACCGGTTAAGCAACCTGCAGTCGCACGGTGTAGCGGCAAGGACATACCCACCGGAGCCTTCGAGTACGAGCGAAGGACCAACCGGCAATCCGCCCACGAACAGAAAGTCGACCTCGTGTCCAAAGGTAAGCGAATGTCGGCAGTGACGCGATGCGACACGATAAATTTGAGCGAGCGGTGGTCCCAGCCCGCGCTACTTGGCTGGAAGACCGTCGGCACTACCCGCCATGAAAACGGAAAATGCGTCAAATGTGGAGTGCAATCCCGAAAACCTCAATTTCCCGAACCCGTCGGAGAAGCCGTGGCTGTCGCCGAACCTAGACTTGAGTACGAGGATGCCACGATGCCATTTCGGCGCGCTCGCGGTGATTGTGGGTCAACGCGAGCGAGCGCAGCGGTAGGCGCTACGGCCGATATCCTGCCGATTAACCTAAACGGTCATCGTCCTTACAACTGGCTGGGCAAATATGTATACAGAAACGAAATGCGGCGTCTTGCCGGCATTGGAGCAAGAACGGCCAGCGAGTAAGGAAGGAACCACGTCGACGCGCGTTGCATCAGTAGTGAGCGGTCGTCCCAGCGTTCCGCTTCTCTCGGCCGAAGAGGCGATCTCGGTCGTGCAGTCGGGACATCGAGTGTTCATCCACACTGCGGCCGCGGCCCCACAACCGCTCGTATGGGCGTTGGCCGCGCGGTGCGAAGAGCTTCGCGACGTGGAAGTCGTGCATCTGCACACGGAAGGGGAATCGCCTTACACCGATCCCCGATTGCACGGCCGGGTGTACACGAATTCTCTGTTCATTGGATCGAACGTCCGCGGGGCCATGAAGGAAGGGTACGCCGACTACATTCCGGTGTTTCTCAGTGAAGTGCCTTCCCTGTTCCGCCGACGCACGTTGCCGTTGGACGTGGCGCTGTTGCAGGTTTCCCCGCCCGACAAACATGGTTTCTGTTCGCTGGGCGTGTCGGTCGACGCTTCCATGGCGGCCGCACAGTCGGCCAAGTATGTCGTCGCGCAGTTCAACCGTCACATGCCCCGGTCGCATGGCCATGGAATCCTGCACGTTTCAGAAATCGACTTCGCCATTGAACAACACACACCGTTGCCGACGCATCCGGTTTCCGCGCCCACCAAGGAAGAGCGCTCGATTGGGCGACACGTGGCGGACCTGGTCGAAGACGGCGCCACGCTTCAATTGGGCATCGGGGCGATTCCCGACGCCGTGTTGGCGTCGCTCCGCGATCACAAGGCTCTCGGCGTTCACTCGGAGATGTTTTCCGACGGGGTCGTCGATCTGGTGGAAAAGGGCGTCATCACAGGCGAGAAGAAGGCGAGCCAGTTGGGAAAGGTGGTGGGCAGTTTCTGCGTGGGAAGCCAGCGGCTGTACGACTTCATCGACGACAACTCGTCGGTCGAGATGCTCGAAGCGAACTATGTGAACGATACGGCGGTGATTCGCCGGCATCCCAAAGTCACGGCCATCAATAGTGCGATCGAAGTCGATCTTACGGGTCAGGTGTGCGCCGATTCGATCGGCACGCAGCTTTACTCCGGGGTCGGGGGCCAAATGGACTTCATTCGCGGAGCGTCGCTATCGCCCGGCGGGAAAGCCATCATTGCGTTGCCGAGCACGACTCGCCGTGGCGAGACGCGGATCGTCCCGCATCTCAAACAGGGCGCGGGCGTCGTGACCACGCGGGCCCACATCCACTACGTCGTGAGCGAGTTCGGCACGGCGAATCTGTACGGCAAGAACTTGCGTCAACGGGCGCGGGCGCTGATCGATATTGCTCACCCGGATCACCGCGAGGAATTGGAGCGCAGCGCCCTCGAGCGCTTCGCGACGCTTGAGTGGCGGTAACCGCTACGATCGATGGGCAGGCGGCGGCGATGGGACGTTCGAGGCGCTACGACCTCGAACGCGGTCGCGGCTTGCTTGGATCGCTTGGCTGCGTTGGTGGTTTGGCCGCGTTCGTGGATCGGCGGCGAAGCCAAGCTACTATAAGGGTGGGCTGCGCCCACCGGAGGCTCCGAGCACGAACGAGAAACAAACTGCCAGGCCACTCGAGGCCTGTTAGTTGACCTTCCGTCTAACGGAATGCGAATATCGACGGCTGCGCGACGAGACGGGAAAATGGCACGAAAGGTGGGCGCAGCCCGCTCTACTTGACTTGACTAGCGCGTGCGTGCCGATGCATGTGGGTCGCTGCTGATTGGCGTCGATTCGCGCGGCTGTTCCGTCGCCGAGAAGTCGAACCGAGAGTGTTTGCGGGGGTCGAGGCCGCACCAGTTTTTTAGGCGGACTGGACGAACTATAAGGTCAGACAAAGCGGCGCGGGTTGGGCATTGCGATGATGGTGAATCGAAGGCCGCTTGGCCTGACCTACACGTTTGCAACCTACTTAGAGCCTATCCCAAAACCTAAAACGAGAGCGCCAATATGCTAGCAATAGCAGCATTTCCGCGGTTTTGGGATAGGCTCTTACACTTCCAACTTCCACGGCGCCCGATACTCCCGGCTGAGCCATTTGGCCGCTTCGGCGTCGTCGATGATTTGCTCCTTCGCCGCATCCCACTTGATCCGCTCGCGGCCGAGTCGCATGGCGATGTTGCCGAGGTGGCAGATCGTGATCGAGCGATGCGCCACTTCGCACGGCGCGACGCATTCCTTGCGCGTGAGCACGCCGTCGATGAAGTTGCGGAAGTGGTCGTTGCTTTCGTACAGGTGGATTTCCTTCTCGCCGATCTTCGATTCGAGAATCCGCTTGTCCGAGGCGTCGTGCCGCCCGCGGTCGGCCGAGACCCAGCCTTCGTCGCCCTCGAAGCGGACGCCCATCTTTTCCTGGTTCGACACGATCATCTTCACGCCGCTCTCGTACACGGCCTCGAAGTAGTATTCCGTGGCGGTGTTCCAAAGTTCGTCGGGCGGGAACACGCCCTTGGCGGCGCGGATTTCGGTGGGGCCGGTCTTCTCGGTGCCCATGCCCCATTGGGCGCAGTCCGGATGATGCCCGCCCCAGTCGGTCACCTGGCCGCCGGAGTAGTCGTAAATCCAACGAAAGTTCACGTGGCAACGGGCCGGGGCATACGGTGCGTCCGGCGCGGGACCGAGCCAGCGGTCGTACTCGAAACCATCGGGCACCGGCTCGGGCTTCTTGCGGTCGCCGGTCTTGCCGTAATCGGGTCGCCCGGCGGGCAGGCCGACGCGGACCGTGTGCAGCTTGCCGATGCGGCCGTTGAGTACCAGTTCGCACGCGCGGCGGAAGTTGCGGTCGCTCCGCTGCTGGCTGCCGGTCTGAAAGATGCGGTCGTATTTCTTCACGGCCTGGCACATCGCGCGGCCATCGGCGATGGTCAGCGACAGCGGCTTTTGGCAGTAGATGTCCTTGCCGGCTTTGCACGCTTCGACGACGGGGATGGCGTGCCAATGGTCGGGCGTGCAGACCTCGACCGCGTCGATATCTTTGCGGCCGAGCACATCGCGGAAATCGACGTAGGCGTCGCAACCTTTGTAATCGCCGCTGGCCTTGGCTTTGGCGTAATGGCCTTCGACGAGCCGCTTGGCCGGTTCGCGGCCGCCGACCGCGCCGTTCCAATAGCCGGTGCTCTCGCGGTTGACGTCGCAGACGGCGACGATCTGGACGCGCGAGTCGCCGAGGAAGCTGCGGATGTCGTTGAAGCCCTGATTGCCCGTGCCGATCACGGCGACGGTCACGCGTTCGCTGGCGGCGACGGCGTTTTCGCGGCCCAGCGCTCTGGCAGAAACGATCGTGGGCACGGCCGAGGCGGCGACGAGCGCGGCGCTGCCTTTGATAAAGCCACGTCGTGAGAGCGTGCGTGCCATCGACGTGCGTTTAGTGTCGCGAGCCATGATTCAGCCTCCGGTGAGGATTGCGAACGGGGTGAGCGTCAGTCTACACTTGAACGGCGGTTGCGGCCGGATTCAAGTCGTCGCCCTATGTTAATCCACCTTCCACCATCACGAAACATTCCGCCATGAACATCACACGCCTCGTTGCCGCCGGGTTGATTTCACTTGCCGCCGCAACCGCCGTTGCAGCCCCGCCCTCGTATTTGATGTACGTGGGCACGTACACCGGCGGCAAGAGCCGGGGGATTTACGCCTTTCACTTCGATCCGGCCAGCGGCAAGCTCGCGCCGCTCGGTCTGGCGGCGGAAGTGAAAAGCCCGTCGTATCTGGCGGTGCATCCGAGCGGCATGTATGTGTACGCGGTGAGCGAGATCGACGACTTCGCCGGCAAGAAAACCGGCGGCGTGGCGGCGAAGGCCATCGACAAAGCGACGGGCAAGCTTACGAAGCTCAACGACGCCCCCAGCGGCAGTGGTGGGCCGTGCTTCGTGACCGTCGACAAGGCCGGCCGCCACGTGCTGGTGGCCAACTACGGCGGCGGCACGGTGAGCGCGATCGCCATCGACGACGACGGCAAACTCGCCGCGACGACGGCCCACGTCAAGCATGCCGGTTCGAGCGTCGACCCGGCGCGGCAAGAGGCGCCGCACGCCCATTCGATCAACCTCGACGCGGCGAACCGGTTCGCCATTGCCGCCGACCTGGGTCTCGACGAGTTGCTCGTCTATCGCTTCGATGCGGACAAGGGAACGCTTACGCCGAACGATCCGCCGCATACGAAAATCAAGCCCGGCTCCGGACCAAGGCACTTCGCGTTTCATCCCAGCGGCAGAATCGCCTACGCGATCAACGAAATTAACTGCACGATGACGGCGCTGGAGTACGACGCCGACAAGGGGACGCTCGGCGTATTGCAAACGCTCTCGACGCTGCGGCCGGACGAGAAATATCGCAGCGGATGGAGCACCGCGGACGTCCACGTCCATCCGTCGGGCAAGTTCCTCTACGGCTCGAACCGCGGGCACGACACGATCGTCGTGTACAAGATCGACGCCGACAAAGGGACGCTGACTTACGTCGAAAACCAATCGACGCGCGGGAAGACGCCGCGGAACTTCGCCATCGACCCGACCGGCAAATGGCTGCTGGCCGAGAACCAGTCGAGCGACACGATCGCCGTGTTCAGCATCAACCAAGACAGCGGGAAGCTCAAGCCGGTCGGCGACCTGGTGGAATGTCCGTCGCCGGTGTGCATTCAGTTCGTGGCCGAATAGCCGCCGAATTCCAAGCTACGAATCGGACCTACGGCCGCGGGCGGGCGAAGCAACCTGCAGGGTACTCTGTACTACTAATCTGCGAATTCTTGCTCGCTTGCGCAAAATTGGGCTGGTTCGATTTAACGCAGAGCGGCTGTGTTTGATTTCAAGGGGGTGGTTGGTGGTTATTGG
>JBBDYI010000067.1:0-6928 GCA_040901705.1 Pirellulales bacterium
GAACGAGGGCTACACCGGGCTGGTCGACGACATGGCGTTGTGGAACAACGCCTTCCAGGCTTCGTCGATCGCGATGCTGGCTTCCGGCGCGGCGACGCCGCTGTCGCTGTCGATTCCCGAACCGCCGCCGCCACCGAACGTAATCGTTGTCTCGAACGTGGCGGATTGGACCTTGAGCACCGAGAGCATCGACGGCGGACCGAACGGCACATGGGCTTCGGCGGGCGCACCGCCCCCGGCGGCCGGAACGTTCACGCTGACGCCTTCGACCACGTCGGCGACGGTCATGCCGCACATCAACAACGCGGCGGCCGCCCTCGGCGTAACCGGACTCGCCGGCGACCACAACGTGCATTATTACCGCACGACGTTCAACCTCGATCCGTTTGCGACAATTTCCGCGAATCTATTGTTCGCGGCCGATAACGGCGGCGAAGTGTGGCTCAACGGCGAACTGTTGGCCACGGAAGTGTCCTACTTGGCGGAAAATTGGACGGCTCCGCTGCCGAGCGTGTCGATCGCCGCGGACGGCGGCGTCACGCGAACCAAGTTCGATTCCAGCGCCGCGGCGTTCGAAAGTTGGCTCGTTGGGGAAAACGAATTGATCGTGGCCCTACGCAATCCGAACGCCGAATTGGATCCCGCCGGCGGTTTCGCCTTGCGGATGGAAATCACGACGACGCCGGTTCCGGAACCGTCCACGCTGCTGATTCTCGCGTCGGCGGCGGTTTTCGCCGGCGCGGCGCTGCGAAGTCGCCGCCGCTAACGGATAAACGATTCGGCCAATGACCAACACAATCGAAGCCATCCCTTCTCGGCCGCCGGCGATTGCCCGCGGCCGATTTCATAGATGCCGCGTGTGGGCCCGTTTTCAGCGATGCGCGTAGGAGCAATGAGCATGTTTTCCAGATTTTCCGGCCGCAGCCGCGGCCATGACCATCCTTCGGCGCGGCGACGACGGCGCGGCTTGAACGCGCGGATCGAGGAACTCGAACCGCGGCTCACGCTCGACAGCACGGTCGTGTTCAACGAGATCATGTACAATCCCGCCGGCGCCGCGGAAACGTTGGAGTGGGTCGAACTGCACAATCAGATGGGCGTCGACATGGACGTCTCCCGCTGGCGGCTCGACGGCGGTGTGTCTTTCGCGTTTCCCAACGGCACGACGATCCCCCGCGGCGGCTATCTGGTCGTGGCGCTCGACCCCGCCGCACTACAGGCCGCGACTGGATTTGCCGGCGCGCTCGGGCCGTTCGTGGGTCAGCTTTCCAACGGCGGTGAAAAGCTCGAACTGATCAACAACAGCAACCGCACGATGGACACGCTCGACTATCGGGACGACGAACCGTGGCCCGTCGGACCGGACGGCTCCGGCTTCACCCTGGCCAAACGCAACGCCGATGCGGCCAGCGAGCCGGCCGAGAATTGGACGACCAGCGCCCAGGCCGGCGGCACGCCGGGCGTGGCCAATTTCCCGGTCTTCGACCCCACGCCGGTCGCCACGACGTTGATTCAAAATGGCAGCGACTGGAAATACGACGACACGGCGACCGATCTGGGGACCGCGTGGCGCGATCCCGCCTTTGCCGACGATGCCTGGGCGAGCGGCGCGGGACCGCTCTACGCCGGCGACGTCACGCCGCCGATGACCACGCCAACGTCGCTCGTCGCGTATTGGGATTTCAACGACAACGTGGCGGACCACTCGGCCACCACGCCGGCGAACAACGGCGTCGCGTTCGGCGGCGTGGCGTACAGCGGCGACGTGCCAGGCGCGGTTGGCGGCGGAAAATCGCTGTCGATCACCGGTCCCAGCAGCTACGTCGGCGTGGCGGCCAGCGCGTCGCTCAATGCATCGGTGTTCACGCTCAGCTACTGGCTCAAGGATCCCGGCCAGTTGGACGGCGTGGGCGTCTCCACGTCGACCGGGCACAATCGGATTACGAGCCGCGGCAGCGATTCGTTGGAGACGAGCGTGAGCAACGCTCCGAGCGCGTCGCTGCCGGACAGTTCGCGTTTGAAATTCTATTCCGGCGGTTAGGTGACGACGACG
Source organism: Pirellulales bacterium (assembly GCA_040901705.1). GTDB lineage: Bacteria > Planctomycetota > Planctomycetia > Pirellulales > PLA5 > PLA5. Next base: position 2,054 of record JBBDYI010000067.1, read on the forward strand.
GGAACGACCTCGCCCTCGCAATGGACTCACGTGGCCTACGTTTCGACCGGCTCAATGCTGACCGTGTACGCCAACGGCAACCCGGTATACAACGCCGCGCGGACGATCAATCCCAGCGGCGCGATGTACATCGGCGCGCGGGTCAACGCGCCGACGCCGAACGAAGGATTCTCGGGCTTGCTCGACGACATGGCCCTGTGGAACGTGGCGTTGCCGCAGGCGTCGATTCAGCAACTCGTTTCCGGCCAGGCGAACCCCGCGACACTGGTCGTGGCCGAGCCGGTGGTCGTGTCCTCCAGCACGGCCACCTGGCGAATCAGCACCGCATCGGTCGACGGCGGCGCGACGGGAACGTGGGATCCTACGGGGCTACCCGATCCGCCCAGCGCGGCGACGTTTACGATCGTGCCGACGGCGACGAACGCCGGCGTGATTCCGCTGGTCAACACGGCTGCGACCGCGCTGGGCGTGCAAGGCCTCGTGGCCGACAACAACGTCCGCTACTATCGCACGACGTTCGAGCTGCCGCCGCTGGCCGCGGCGAGCGCCAACATCCAACTGGCGGTCGACAACGGCGCGGCGGTGTATATCAACGGCCAACTGATCGCCACGGAAACGTCGTTCGCGGCCGAGAACTGGACGGCCCCGTATCCGACGATCGCGATCGCCGATACCGGCGCGGTGACGGTCTCGAAATTCGATTCGCAGGTCGGCACGTTCACCGGCTGGTTGTCCGGCGAGAACGAGGTCATCGTCGCGGTGCGGAATCCCAACAGCGAAACGGCCCCGGCCGGCGCGGTGGCGTTCAAAATGAGCGTGATCCCAACGTTCGCCGCCGGCACGACGCGACTCGACCTCGGCCCAACCACGTACTACTTCCGCAACGAATTCGACTTCGCCGGCGACACGTCGCGGACGACGCTGTCGCTGACCACGCTGGTCGACGACGGCGCGGTCTATTACCTCAACGGCTTCGAGGTGTATCGCCAGAACATGCCGGCCGGCGCGGCGACTTACGACACGCTCTCCGCAAGCGAAATCGGCATTCCCGCCGCCGGCTCCGCCGTTTCCATTCCGGCAGATCACTTGCTGCAGGGCGGCAACGTGCTGGCCGTCGAGGTCCATCAAGCGTCGGTCGCAGACACCGATATGCTCTTCGCCGCCACGCTACGGGCGAGCACCGCCCCGATTCCGCCCGACGCGCCGCTGGAATTGGCGTTCAACGAACTGGCGGGCGCCGCGGTCGGCGATTTCTGGGTCGAACTGGCCAATCGTTCCGGCGCTACGGTCAATCTCGGCGGATTCCTCCTCGCTTCGTCGGATGAAACCAAGACGCCCTACGTGCTGCCGAGCCAGTCGATCCCCGCCGGCGGGTTTTTGGCGCTCACCGAGGCAGAAATCGGCTTCGACGCGCTTTCCGGCGACCGCCTGTTCCTCTATCGGCCGGGCCAAACGTCGCTGGTCGACGCCGTGGTGGTGACGAACCGGTCGCGCGGCCGTTCGCCGGACCACGGCGACGTCTGGATTTATCCCGACGTGCCGACGCCGGGCGCGGCGAACCATTTTTCGCTGCACGACGACGTGGTGATCAACGAAATCATGTATCATCCGCGGCCGCTCTCCGGCACGTCCGACACGCCCGCCACGTACGACGCAACGCCGCTCGTGCCGCTCGATGCCGACACGATGTGGCGGTACAACGCGACGAACACGGACTTGGGCACCGCCTGGTATTCGACGACGTATAATACGGGCGAGAACGGCTGGCTCGAGGGGCCGGGGTTGATTGGCTTCGAGGGATCGGCGTTGCCCGCGCCGATACGAACGCCGCTAGCGAACCCTGCCGTCGTTCCCTTCATTCGCACCTATTACTTTCAGACCACGTTCGCAGTTGGCGACACGTCGACGATCGACCAATTGAGACTGCGGCACGTAATCGACGACGGCGCCGTGTTCTATCTGAACGGCGTCGAGGTGTCGCGATTCAACCTGCCGGGTAACGCCGGCGAGCCGATGCCGTTTGCGACCGTGGCGTCTCCTGGTGTCGACAACGCCGTCTTTGTCGAGGATTTGGCGATTCCGGTCAGTCGCTTGATTCCCAACGCCGTCAACGTGCTGTCGGTCGAAGTCCACCAAGGCGGCACGAGCAGCACCGACATCGTGTTCGGCGCGGAGCTTTCCGCCCGCCGGCAACTAACGCCGTTCATCCCCGGCGAGCCGTTCCGCGAGTCCGATCAACAGTGGATCGAATTGTACAACCGCAGCACGGCGGCGGTCGACTTGACCGAGTGGGAGTTGGGCGGTGGCATCGACTACGAGTTCGCGCCCGGCACGATGCTCGGCGCGGGCCAGTACATCGTCGTCGCCCGCGACGTGGCGGCAATGCAGGCCGCTCATCCGACAATCAACGTCGTTGGCCCGTTCTCCGGCCGCCTGTCGCAAGGCGGCGATCGGGTCGTGCTCCGCGACGCGGTCGACAACCCGGCCGACGAAGTGCGGTACTTCGACTCCGGCCGCTGGCACGAGTACGCCGACGGCGGCGGTTCGAGCCTGGAATTGATCGACCCCGACTCCGACAACACAGTGCCCCAGGCCTGGGACGCCAGCGACGAGTCCGACGCCGGCGCGTGGCAAACGGTCACCTATCGCGGCGTGGCCACAGCGAGCAGCGTCGGTCCGGACGGACTGTGGCAGGAGTTCTTGCTGGGATTGCTCGATGCCGGCGAAGTTTTGCTCGACGATATTCGCGTTACGCAAAACCCGTCGACGACGCCGGTGCAGTTGATCCAGAACGGCTCATTCCAAAGCGAAGTCGTCGGCAGCCAACCGGCCACGTGGCGCGTGCTCGGCACGCACGGCACCCACGGCCAGACTGTCGTCGACGTCGATCCCGGCGATCCGACGAACAAGGTGCTGCATCTCGTCGCCACGGGCGCGAGCGAGCACATCTACAACCACATCGAGACGACGCTCAAGAACGGCGCGGCAATCGCTACGATCAGCAACGGCACGGAATACGAGATTTCGTATCGCGTGAAGCATCTCGCCGGCGACTTGCAGGTCAATACGCGGCTGTACTTCAATCGGTTGCCGAAGACGACGATCCTCACGACGCCGCCCGAGGGCGGCACGCCGGGCGCGGAGAACTCGCGTTACCGCGCCAACGTCGGCCCGACGTACACCGACTTCGTCCACAGCCCCGCGGTGCCCCCGGCCGGTTCGCCCGTGACGGTTTCGGCCGTGGCGGCCGATCCGGACGGCGTGGCATCAATGACGCTCTGGTATTCCGTCAACAGCGGCGCATGGCAAAGCACCGGCATGTCGCTGGGCGCGGATGGCAAGTTCGCCGCCACGATTCCCGGTCAAGCCGCCGGCGCAGTCGTGCAGTTCTACGCGGAAGGCACCGACGGCCTGGGCGCGGTTTCGACTTATCCAGCCGAGGGCCGCGGCTCGCGCGCACTATATCAGGTCGACGACGGCCGCGAGCGTTTGGGCGGCCCCAACGACGTTCACAACGTCCGCCTGGTGATGACGCCCAACGACGCCAATCTGTTGCACGCGCCGACCAACGCGATGAGCAACGATCGCATCGGCGCTACGGTGATCTACGACGAGCGGACCATCTATTACGACGTCGGCGTGCGGCTCAAGGGAAGCGAACGCGGCCGCCGCCAGGACGTGCGGATCAGTTTCAACGTTCAGTTTCAGCCCGATCAACTGTTCCGAGGCGTTCACGACAACATCGCCATCGACCGCAGCGGGGCCGGCGACCAGTTCAGCCAGAAAGAAATCATCGTCGAGCATATCGTCACACACGCCGGCGACATACCGGGCGAATACAGCGATCTGATTCACGTCATCACGCCGCGCAGCACGCACACGGGCAGCGCCATGCTGATGATGGCCCGCTACGGCAACGTGTTCCTCGATTCGCAATACGACAACGGCGGCGACGGCACGCTATTCGAGTATGAACTGATCTACTATCCGGCCGGCACGACCGACGGCAACCCCGAAAGCCCGAAACTGCCGTATCCCAGCCCCGACGGCGTGGTGGGCGTGTCAATCGGCAACCTCGGCAACGACAAGGAGAATTACCGCTGGCCGTTCCTGATCAAGAACAATCGCGACGCCGACGATTACTCGCGGCTGATCGACATGGCCAAGACATTCAGCCTGTCGGGTGCGAGCTACAACGCCCAGATCGACTCGGTGATCGACGTCGACCAATGGCTTCGGGCGTTCGCCGTCGGCATTCTCACCGGTATCGGCGATAGCTACTTCGGCGGCGCCCAGCACAATCTGGAAGTCTACGTCCGACCCGACGACCAGCGCGTTCTGCTGTTCCCGCACGACATGGATTTTTCGTTCTCGGCGGGCACGACGTCGTCGCTCACACCCAACGGCGATCTGAACAAGATGCTGGCGATCCCCGGCAACCGCCATCACTATTACGGCCACGTCCACGACATCGTCACGACGACGTTCAACGCGACATACATGACGCCGTGGATCAATCATTACGACTCGCTGTTGCCGGCCGAGTCGTTCGCGTCTTTCATCAGCTACATCGCCAATCGCTCCGTCAGTGCGCTGAGCCAGATCAGCGCGGCGATTCCACAAGTCAGCTTCGCCATCACGACCAACGGCGGCAACGATTTCACGGTCAATACGCCAACGACGACGCTGCAAGGGACCGGCTGGGTCAACGTCCGCACGATTCGCGTAGCCGGCGAGGGCCAGCCGCTGCCCGTGACGTGGATCAACGACAACACCTGGCAACTCACGCTGCCGGTCGACTTCGGTGCGAATTCGATCGTGCTCGAAGCCGTCGACTTCCAGGGCAATCTCATTGCCAGCGACACGGTAACCATC
>JBBDYI010000068.1:0-6914 GCA_040901705.1 Pirellulales bacterium
CTTTCATGAGCTCGCCGAACGGCTCACGCGGCGTGGCATCGTCGTGGTGGTGAGCGATTTGTTCGACGACGTCGACTCGATGCTCGCCGGTTTGAAACACTTCCGGCACCGCAAGCACGATGTGATCGTGTTCCACCTGATGGATCCGGCCGAGATCGATTTCCCGTTCCAACAGGTGACGCTGTTCAAAGGCCTCGAAGCGGCGGGCGACGTGGTGACCGAGCCGCGGAGTCTGCGGGTGGCGTATTTGCGGGAAGTGCAGGCGTTCTTGCAGCGCGTGCGGACCGGCTGCCGCGCGCAGCAGGTCGATTACCACCTGGTGCGGACCGACCAGCCGCTCGACGCGGTGCTCTCGACGTTTCTCGCGGCTCGCGCGAAGCGGATCCAGTGAGAACCCGTAGTGATGCACGCGACGCGATTACTCTTGGGCTTCGGTTTCACCAATCTGGCGATGCTGGGTTGGCTCGCGGCTGCGGCGGCGCCGCTGGTGATTCATCTCTGGAGCCGGCGGCGATACCGCGAGGTGCCCTGGGCAGCGGTGGCGTTTCTGCTCGCAGCGATGCGAAAGAACTCGCGGCGGATTCAACTTCAGCAGTGGTTGCTGCTGGCGGTGCGAACGCTGCTCATTCTGCTCGTGGTGCTGGCCGTGGCGAAGCCGTACGCAAATGAAGCGGGCGTCGGCGGGAGTCTGGTCCCGACGCATCGCGTGGTGGTAATCGATACGTCGTTTTCGATGACTTATCGCGACGCGGACTCAACGCGGCTTGCGAGGGCGAAGGAATTAGCGGCAAGTGTCGTGGCACGACAAGGTCCGGCCGACAAACTGACCGTACTGACGCTTGCCGACCCACCGCGCGAACTGGCCGGGCTGGAGGCCGTTACCGCGACTCAAGGCCGGGCAGATCTCGCCGCGACGCTCGACCTCATCGCTGCGGCGCTCAAGCCGGAGGCCGATTCGCCGGCGCGCTTCGACCGGCAGCAAGTGACTACCTTTAGCGACTTGCAGCGGTCGACGTGGGAATCGGCGTCGACGGAGCAGTTCGACAAATTGGCGGAACAGGCATCGTTCTCGGCGGTCGACGTTGGCACGCCCAACACGGCCAATCTCGCGGTCACCGATTTGCGTGCCGCCGCTGCGTTCGTGACGGTCGGCGTCGAAATCCCGTTCGACGCCACGCTGCACGAGTTTGGAAACGAGCCGCGCAAGGATTGCGCCGTTGAGTTCTTGGTGGATGAGATTCCAATTCGTCGGCAGACGATTGATGTTCCCGCCGGTGGCGACGCGACGCTGCGTTTCTCGCACCGCTTCCGCACGCCAGGGAGTCACATCGTCGCGGTTCGCGCATCGGGCGACATGCTCGACCTCGACAATACCCGCTGGCTCGCGGTGCCGGTCGACGAACGGGTGAACGTGCTTTGTGTCGGCGGCCAGCGGGCAGACGTGAAATACATCGTCGACGCCCTCAATCCGGACGGCAGCAGCGAGTCGCCGATCCGGCCGCAAATCGCCACGGAAGGTGAGCTCGCGGAAATCGATCTCGCACCGTTCGACTGCGTGTTTCTGTCGAACATAGCACAACTCACCTCCGACGAAGTGGATCGATTCAAGCGTTACGTTGCGCAGGGCGGGGGCCTGGCGATTTTTCTCGGCGACGAGGTGCAAGCGGATTCCTACAACTTCGCTTTCGCGCGCGAGGAATCGCTCTTGCCAGTGCGACTTGGTGAGATCGCGACCGAATCGCGGTTCGGCATCGATCCACAGGATTATCGGCATCCGATTGTCGCGCCGTTTCGCGGGCGCGAGCGGGCGGGGCTGCTCACCACGCCAGTGCGCAAATATTTTCGACTGGAGCAAGTGAAAGTCGGCGCAATCGAGGTCGCCGCGACACTTGCGAATGGCGATCCGCTCATTGTCACTTCGTCGTTTGGCCGAGGTCGCGTCGTGCTCGTGGCCACGGCCGGTTCGCTCGCGTCGGTCGACGCCGCTGGCGAGCCCTGGACGGCCTGGCCCGCGTGGCCGAGTTTTCTGCCGATCGTGCGTGAGATGCTCAACTACGCAGTGGGCGGAAGACAGGGTACGTGGCAGACGACGGTTGGCGCGTCGTTGCCGTTGCCGGCCGGCAGAGGTCCATGGGAAATCACCCGGCCGGATGGGCGTACGACCTCCGTCTCCAGCGACACCGATATCAGCGGCATTTACACGATGCGACGGGCTGGTTCCGAGGACGTGACGCGCTACGCCGTCAACATCGACACTCGCGAAAGCGATCTTGCACAAGCCGACGCGAGCAAGCTGCCGCCACAATTGAACTTGGGCACGACGATCGACGTTTTGACGGACAACCGCACTGCGGCAAGCGCCGCCTGGCAATCGCCGCTATTGTGGACCGCGCTGGCGCTGCTGCTAGCGGAAATGTGTCTGGCGTGGCTATTTGGCCGGGGGGTCGCATGAGCGGGGCGCTTCCCAACTGGCTGGCCGATTGGCTCGGCGTCGAGCGCGCGGTGGCAGGCGACACCGCGACTTGGCGACTCGACCTGGCCTGGCCTTGGCCGCCGTGGGCCACGGTGCTCTTCGTGCTCGTCGCGGTCGGGGGCATCACGATTGTCTATTGGCACGAATCGTCGTCGGCGGGTCGCGGTTACCGCACGCTGCTCTCGGCGCTTCGGCTCGCGGCGGTTGGGCTCTTGCTCGTGATGCTGACGCAGGCCACGCTAACGTTCCAACGGACCGGCCCGCCGTCGATCGCGCTGGTGATCGACCGGTCGGCCAGCATGGCCATCGCCGATCGCTACGACGACGCCACGCCCGACAGTTCGCCCCAATCGCGGCTCGATCTCGCCCAGCGACTGCTCCTGGAAAATGACGGCCGCTTGTTGAGTGCGTTCAGCGAGAACTATCGGTTAGCGTCCTACGCGGTGGGGGCCGGGACGGAACGGTTGGCTACCGATGAAGTTTCCAACGGTGTTCAAAACCTTTCCTGCGACGGCCCGGAAAGCAAGGCGACACGGTTGGGCGACGCGATCGGCCGCGCGTTGGATGATGCGCGCGGCGCGTCGCTCGCGGGGATCGTGCTGCTCACCGACGGCGTATCAACCGAGGGCGTGCCGCTCGCCGAGGCCGCTCAAGCTGCCCGCGAGCGCGGCGTGCCGATCTTGGCCGTCGGCATCGGCAGCGATCGTGCGCCGCGCGACGTTGAGATCGCCGACGTGCTGGTGGATGAGGCGGTGTTCGTCGACGACCTGGTGGGTATTACCGTTCAGCTCAAAGCGACGGGGCTCGCCGGCGAGTCGGCACAGGTGGTGCTCCGCCGCGATGGCGAGTCGGAACCGCTTGCCGAACATCGAATTACACTGGGTGCCGACGGCCAGCCGCAGACGGTCTTTCTCACGCATCGCCCCACGACGGCCGGTGAGATCGCTTACGTCGTCGAAGTGGCCGCTCGCGACGACGAGTCGAATCGCGACAACAACCGCGTCCGCCGCACCGTCGCAGTCCGCGACGAGAAGATTCGCGTATTCCTGGCGTTCGGCTACCCGAGCTACGAGTTCCGCTTCCTCAAGACGCTGTTGGAGCGCGATCCGACGATCGAGCTTTCGACGTTTTTGCAGGATGCCGATCCGGAGCATGCCGAGCAAGATCGCACGGCCTTGCGATCGTTCCCGCTCGCGCGCGATGAGCTGTTCAAGTACGATGTGCTGGTGCTAGGCGACATCGACCCACGACTGGTGCCGCGGTCGGTCTGGCCGGAGTTGACGGAGTTCGTTGTCGAGAAGGGGGGCGGGGCCGTGTTCATTGCCGGGCCGCGATTCTTGCCGTGGGATTATGGCGACGTACCGGACGTCGCGCCACTCTTGCCGTTTGATCTCGCGGCGATTCCTGCCGGCGGTGGCACGTTGCCGGTTGATGTTTCGCGCGGCTACGTCGTGCGACCGACGCCGCTAGGAATGCAGTTGCCGCCGTTCCAACTTGGCGATACGCCGGCGCAGACCGAGCAGATCTGGCGCAATCTGCCGCCGCTCTATTGGCTGGCGGAGCTGGACCAATTGAAGCCGGCGGTCCAAGTCCTTGCCGAGCACCCGACGCATACTGCGAGCGGCGGCCGGCACCGGCCCATCATCATCGGCCAGTTCGTCGGCGCGGGAAAGGTCTGGTTCCACGCGACCGACTCGACCTGGCGGTGGCGGATCGGCGTCGGCGACGTGTACTTCGCCCGCTATTGGGTGCAAACGATTCGCTACCTGGCCCGTGGCAAACTCACGAGCGGCGGCGGGGCCGAACTCAGCACCGATCGGCGCGAGTACCAGCGCGGCGAGCCGGTCGCCGTGCGGCTCCGCTTCCGCAACGAAGGGCTCGCGCCGGCGGACGACGAGGTGACCGTATTCGTGGAAACGCCGGGCGAACCGCGCCGGCGAACTGTCCTCCACCGCAATGCGACGCGGCGCGGCCTGTTCGATGGATCGCTCGCCAACTTGGGCGACGGACAATACGAACTGTTCGTCGCCGAGCCGCAATCTTCGGGCACGGTGCCATCCACACGCTTCACGGTCCTGGCACCCGCGGGCGAGATGGCACGCACCGTGATGGACCGAGCGACGCTGGTGGCCGCGGCCGAAACGACCCGCGGGAAGTTCTACACGATTGCGGAGGCGAGTCGGCTGGCGGACGAGTTGCCGCGCGGCCGCCGTGTGCCGATCGAGAGCCTCGCACCACTGGAGATTTGGAATCGCTGGTGGGTGCTCGGGCCGTTCCTGCTCGCGCTGGTCGGCGAATGGGTTTTGCGGCGACGTAAAGGAATGTTGTAGAGTAGCTCGCAGGTCACTTATGCACCCAATCACCGCCCGTATTCACGCTTTGCATCGTCGCCTCGTGTGGCGGGAGCGCGCGGTTGCGGCGTGTTCGACGCTGGCGATGGTGCTGGCGGCGGCGTGCGTGTTGGGGTTCGTCGACTATTCGTTCCGCCTGCGCGATCGCGGTCTGCGAGTGATGCTCTCGGCGGCGCTGGCGGCCGTCGCGGCGTGGGCTGTGTACCGCTGGTGGATTGTGCCGCGCCGGCGACGTAGCGTTCCGCTCGCCGTCGCTCAGCAGGTCGAAGTGCGATTTCCCGAGTTACAAGATCGGCTCACTAGCGCGCTCGAGTTTCTCGAACAGTCGGAAGACGATGCGACGGCCGGTTCGCCGGCGCTGCGGCGGGCGGTGGTGAACCAGACGGAGCTCGAATTGGCGGAACTGCCGATCGAGGCGATCGTCGACCGCCGGCCGCTGCGTCGAGCATTCGCCTGGGCCGCAGTCGTCGGCGCGATCGCCGTCGGATGCGCTATTTTCAATTCCGCGGCGGTGGGGACTGCGGTCGTGCGACTTCTCGCACCTTGGGGCGGCGCCGATTGGCCGCGGGCAAATCACCTGGCGTTTCGCGATCCGCCCACTCGGCTCGCCATCGGTCAGACGTTTGAAGTCGAATTGATCGAAACGGGCGGCTCGCTGCCAGACGACGTGCGAATCGAATACCGCTTCCCACGTGCCGGCAAGCGCGAGATTCAGTCGGAGTGGATGAACCGCGCCGGCGACGTGATGGTCGCCCGCCGCGAAAACGTCCGCGCGCCGTTCGCCTTCCGCGCGGAGGGGGGCGATGATGACACGCTGCCGTGGAGGGCAGTCGAAGTCGTCGAGCCGCCGCGGATAGAATCACTGGCGGTCACGGTCCACCCGCCTGCCTACACCGGACTGCCGGTCGCACCGGCCCAGCCACATCTGGAGCTGCTCGCGGGCACGTCGATCGAGGTCGTCGGTCGCGCGAACGAGCCGCTCAGTGCCGCTCGCACGCTCGCCGGCAGAACCACGGTTGACGCGGTCATTCGCGACAATGCATTTTCGATCGCACAAGGCGAGTGGATTGCAGCGATGAGCGGCAGCTATCGCTTGGAGCTGGCCGGTCTCGACGGCGTGTCGGGCACGGTCGAAGAATGGACGTTGCGCGTCGAGCCCGATCCGCCGCCGACCGTCACCTGGCAGAAGCCACACGACGATCTGTTTGTGCTGCCGACGGCGACGGTGCCGATCGCCGCCGTCGCCAAGGACAATCTTGCCATCGCACGGGTGGACTTGCAATGCATTCGGTCCGACACGCCTGATGCCGCTGCGACAACCATCGAGCTATATCGCGGCCCCGAACGGCCGATCGCTCCGGCCATCGAGCGCGGCGATTCGCGCGCGGTCGACTACACTTGGGTGCTCGCGCCGCTGGGGCTGCCGGCCGGCGCTGAGCTTACGCTAGATATCGTCGCCGCCGACTTCCGGCCAGGCACGGGCAAGTCACTTTCTCTGCGACGGATCACGATCATCACACGCGAAGCACTCGACGCCCGGCTGGCGGACCAGCAAGCACAAATCGCGCGCCGACTCGAGGAGGCGGTTGCGCTACAGCGCAGCGCGCGCAGCGACGTGCAAAACATCGAGATTCAGCTCCGCGACGCCGGCAAACTCAACGCCAAGACAAAGGCCTTGTTGCAAGCAACCGAGTTGAATCAGCGGCGAGTTGGTCGCCTGCTCGCCGATCCGGCCGACAGCATCTTGACGATCGCCAACGGGCTGGCGGCCGAGTTGCGAATCAATGGAATCGACGACAGCGACGTCGAGCGACAGGTCAACGATTTGACGCAGCAGCTTGGCGAATTGTCGGTCGGCCCGCTGGCTGCCGCCGATCAATTGCTCACTTCCGCGCGCAAGCTCGCCGACGCCGACGCGGGCGACCACGACGCATTGGCGAACTCGCTGGAGAGTGGAGGCGTCAGTCAAGAGGCGACCCTGCTGGCACTCGATCGGCTGCTTCGAGAGCTTTCCGATTCGGCCGATTATGGGCGGCGGGTCCGCGATCTGGCCCGGCTGCGCGACGATCAACTCGCGCATCGCACGAATA
>JBBDYI010000069.1:0-6850 GCA_040901705.1 Pirellulales bacterium
AGTGCCGCGCGCCCGGGGGAGAGCGTCGGGAAGTTCGATTGGTTGATAACGGTCAGGAACGGCCAAGAGACGACCACATCTTCTAGCGAGTCGCCGTTGACGTCGCCGACGACGGTGGCCTCGACGTTGTAGAATCGGGAAGTGTTGAAGCTCGCCGGCGGCACGTTGAGGATTTCCGTGAACGCGTCGCTAAAGAACGCCGAATTCGTGTGAATTCGATACAGGAAGTTGCATTCGCCGCAGAGCGTCGTGCCGCGAATGCGGAGGTCGAAGCCGGAAATCACGAAGCCGGCGGTAAACGTCGGCGGCTGGTTCTGCGAACTGGTCATCACCAGCAAGTCGCCATAGGGCAAACCGGTCGCGGCATTCACGTCGCCGTTGAAATTGAGGAAGTGAATCGAATTGCCGACTGGCGGGAGGAAGGTGTCGAGGAACTCGATCGTGCTGCTGTTCGCGTTGTTGAACGTGCCATTGTCGATGGAAAAGGGCAGATTCGTACTACCGAATAGAATCTTCACGACCGTCAGCGTGCGGAACACGCCGCCTCCCACGTCGACCTGACGGCTCGTCAGAAACGCCAGATCGTTCAGTCCGTCGCCGTCCACGTCGCCGCCACGCGACAAGGGCGAGCCGACCGAGGCCGTGTCGACTGCGATCAATGGTTGATCGAGGATCGAGTGAACATCATTCAGCTTGACTGGGCCGAGTAAGAGGTAGCTGACGTCCTGGCCTTGTAGCAAGTAATCGTGGAACCGATCGCCGTTGACGTCGCCCACGTCGAGGCTGCCAGCCAACAATTGATCCACGTCGAAACCGAGCAACGCGAAGCTGTCCTGCAGGCTGGCGGCCGGATTGTTGACGTTCACGCCCGGTAACCGCGTGGGCGCCGCCGCGGGCAGTGCCAGATCATAGTCGTAGAGGCGCGGCGGCTCGACCGCCGGCGTCTCGGCCGCTGGAACGGCGCGACCCTCGTACAGTCGGGCCTTGCTCTCGAGCGGTTCCGACATGAACAGGTCGCTGGGCCGGTCGTTCACCGGTCCCGGCGGAGGCGTGTCAATCCATGCCGCACCAAAAGTGAACGGCCGAAGCACCGGTTCGTCGATATCGTTGAACACCGGCTCAGCCGACTCGAAGACCAGGTCCGGAGCGGCCAACCGCGAGGTATTCGTGAAAAAATCAGTCGCGCCGAAGAACACCTGGCCCACCTGGCGAAAAACGACCGGGCTGCCGCCGGCGAACCGATTTAATTTCGGCGTGACGATGAACCGTTCGATGGCCAGATCGTCCATCCCGTCGGCATTGACATCGCCCGCCGCCGCGGGCCGCACCAACTCGGTGATGTGTACGACGTTGGGCAGACTGGTGATCGGATGCACGCCCGTTAGCCCGTTGCGGCCGGCGATGATAAATGATTCGTCGTTTCCGCTGCCGGTTCCGTAGTCCAGAAATCCCTCGATGATGAAGTCGTCGAAGGCGTCGCCAGCCTGTCGATTGAGATTCCCCGCGGCGCGAATCCGATAGCCGCGAGACGCGGTGGGGAGCGTGAATTCAACGTCTCGCAGGTTCAGCGCCAAGCCGCCCGCCAAAAACGGCTTGCCTTCGCCGCCGTAGAACACGTACACGCTGGCCGGCGCGATTCCCGCGGCGTCGACAACCACCACCGCAAAATCTTCCTGCCCATCCCCGTTAAAGTCGCCGACGCTCGTGGCATCCGCGGTGTGCAAGCGGGCCGCGAGCGCGGACGGCGCGGTGTCGAATCGGATAATCCAGTTGCCGGTCGAGGGTGCGCTGAAGGCCGTTGTCGCCGAGTCGCTCGTGCCAATAAGGATCGAACCCGCGCTGTTCGCATCCAAGACCAGCCCGCTGCTGCTGGGGACGTTCGTGCGAATTTCAATCGCCAGAACGCCGCCCGTATAGGTGTACGGAGTGTCGAATGCGATCAACCCGCTCCAATCGCGCGGCGCGCCCGTACCGGGGAAGAATCCCGGCTGCATCGTCAAGGAGCCGGTGCGAACCTGGGTCGGCGCGCCGACGTAATTGTTGGCGAACGTCGTCGTCAGCGAACCGGCCGCTTTTCCCACGCCCAATTTGACGTCGAATCGAGACCAATTAACCGTTGTCGCGGGGAAAGCGACCCGGCCTTGATCCAGGCGCAGGCGGAAACCCTGAATCACCTCACCGACGGCCACGCCGACGTCGGCCGGATTGATGAACATCTGTGTCGTCGCACTGTTGAGGGCGTTGAGCGTATTGATGCTCGTGTTGCCCTCTTGGGTCGCGGCGACCGGCGGCGAAACGACCGAGGCGCCGTTCGTCAGGTCGACGTCGGCGTTCCGCGTCACGTCATTGTGGAAACCGCGGACGACAACATCGTCGAGATACCAGCCCTCGAGGCTGTTGTTGGCCGAGTTGACCGTGTCGAACTCGAACCGGATTTGGATCGTCGAGCCGAGATAGCTGCGCAGGTCGAAAATCGCCCGCCGCCAACGCGTGCTGGGGTCGAGCAGCCGGTCGGTATTCGACGCGCTGGCCGTCGGTCCGGACGGATTCGACGGCAAGGTCATCGGCGCAAACGCGCCACCGTTGGTCGAGACCATCACCCGCGCCACGTCGGTCGCGCTGTCGGTCGCCAGGAAATAGTTGAACGACAGCGACGCGCCGAGCAGCGTGGAATCGGTCAGCGCGATCGGCGGCAAATTCACCCAGCCCGCCGTGGTCGAACCGACGTTATACGTGCCGGTCGCTTCCTGGCCAAAGTACAGGCTCTCGCCGCCTTGATGGCCGACGTCGGTAGCGCGCCGCGTCGTACGATGCCACAAGCCTGCGGTGCGGCCGGGTAGAGTCGTCGAGTTCTGAATCAAACTCGCGCTGGCGGCGTTGCTGAAATCCTCTTGGAACAGGATTTCATTGGCCCAATTGGCGCGGCCGAACACGATTTCGGCGAAGTCGCGGAAATCGTCCTCGGGCCGTCCGCCGCGGGTGAAAATCAGATCGTCAAACGCGTCGCCATTGACATTGGCCACCGAAACGAGATTATTCGAACGTATGTAGACGTCGGCCTCACCGATCACGTCGATCGTTCCCGACCAGCGTGCCGGGTCGTTCGTACCAATTAGCACATAGGTCCCCAGCCCTTGCGAATCTTCGAACGCGCTGTCGTAACCTTGCGTGAAGCTGATAACTAAATCGTCGATCGAGTCGCCGTTGATCCTACCGAAGGTGACGTACGACTGACTGTCGCCGAGGGATGCGTCAAAAAGCGGGGCCGGCAACATTAGCGTCACGGGCGTACCCGATGGACCTTGAATGCCGCCGCCGCTGCCGCCGAAATAAACTCGGGCCAACGTCGGCCGAATCACGTCGCCGAGCCGCAAGGTCGTGTTGAGAATGCTGAATCCGTCCAGGAATCCGCCCGGCTGATCTTCAACCGCCACGATCGTGTCGGCGAATCCGTCGCCGTTGATATCGCCAAGCGGAATCACCGCGCCGCGGTCGGAAGGTTGGCCATTGATGACTTCGTCGGCGGTCGTCGGCGAAACATGAACCGACCGGCCGAGCTCCGGCAACAATCGGATGCTGTACTGCGTGCCGACGGGAGCATTGATCCGCAGGAGGTAGTACTCTGGCACACCGATCGACTCCTCGACGGGCACAACGGCCAACCCCGGCGAAGGATCGGTGTCCTGCCCCGCGAATAGATCGAAAGCCGCGATCGGGATTCCGACTTGATTCGTGATTTCGATCATGTCCTTCGACACGAAGGCCCGCTGCACTCCGCCAAAATCGGTTCGCGCATAGGGAGTTCGCAGCAGATACCAGTCGGCCGTGTCGCGGGGACTGAAGTTCAACCCGCCGATCAACGTGCCGTTTTCGGCATGGTCTGCGGACAGTGGCGGCAACAGCGCCGCGAACGTGCTTGTGTCGTTGCGATCCGATTCGCCGCCGCGGGTAACGAGTTCGAATCGGTCGGGGAAAACGTCGGTCGTGTCGCCATATATGAAGTCGTCGTCGTCGCCGCCGCGCAGGTCGTCGTCGCCACGCCCGCCAGCGATGTAATCCTTGTCTGGCCCGCCGTCGATGATGTCGTCGAGTTGTCCTCCGACCAACAGATCGGCCCCGGTGCCGCCGTAGATTTCAAGTGCCGCGATCTGGGCCCGCTGTTGAAAGTCTCCCTCGGCAATTCCCCACTCGCTATCGAGCGTGCCGGTGCCATCGGCAACCAAAAACTTGTAGCCGGCGTCCGCGCGGACAACGTCGTTGCCGGCCCGCATGTCGAACACGGTCCGTTCGATGTCTTGTTTTGCCTGGTAGAATGCGAAAAGTTGCAGGAACGCACCGACGCGAGGCTCAGCAGTTTGGCTCGGCAGGTTCGCAAAGCCAAGCGGTTTCCAACCGTCGCCGGGAAACGCGATCGACAATGCACGGTCGGTGCCTACGGCGGACAGGCTGAACGTCAGCTTTCCATCGTCTTGACCGGCGACGATTTCTCCCGCCAATCCAGCCGCCAACAGCGCCGAATTCAACTCCTTGATCCAGGCGACGATCGTACGACCTTCGAATCCGCCGTTAAGCATGATCGAAGCCGGCGGCTGGTTGTCGATCTGAAGCTCGAAGGCAATCTCGCCGGTGAACTCGTCGAGCGGCGGGTTGGCGCCACGCAATACGGCCGGCGTCTTCGTGGTAACGAATGCTTGATTCTCTACGTCCCAAACCTGTGCGGCGATTTCGTAGCGATGCAAGATCGTGTTGAAACGGATCGCCACGTGGTCCGGGACGGCGCGGCCCGCCGCGTCCAGGTCTCCGCCGAGGAAGAGTACGCGGTCGTTGCCCGCCCCGCCGCTGAATTCGTCGCTAAGCGTTGGGATCAAGGTCTGGTCGGTGCCGTTCAGGTAGGGCAAACCGTCGGGAATGACTTGGAACGTGTCGTCGCCGGCTTCGCCGAATAGCAGGTCGCTGGCTTGCCGATCGCGGCCGCCGGTTAGCACGTCGTTGCCCGGTCCGCCGAAAATGAAATCTTCGCCGGGGCCGCCGGACAAAATGTCGTCGCCAATCCCACCGAGGATCAAGTCCCTGCGGATCGCGTCGTTGCGAATGCCCAGCGGTATCGACAACGGCGTCGGCGGGCCAGATGGCATTGCAAACGACAGGCTGTATATCGTGGGCACGATCCGCGGCGTCGTGACTTCCAACCAATACGTCGTGCCGGCGGTCAGCCCGGACAAATCGAGCGCCGGCTGTTCCGTGACGCTCAGATCGACAATCGACACGCGCGACGCGTTAAACAGCGGCAACAATTCGTACCGCGCCGCCGAACCGCCCGTCACACGCACCACGTAATCGCCGGGACTCAGGCCCACCAGACTGGCGGTAAACTGGCCGTTGCCGTCATCGGTGACTTGGCCCACCGCCACGCCGGACAGGTTGAGCAAAGCCAGCGATAAGCTGCTGCCGACGCTTTGCGAGCGGAGCCGAACCCGCGGATTGCCCACGAGATCGGCCGCGCTGACCGAAAATCGATAGAAATCGACATCGCCCGAGCTGTGCAGCGTCGCGCCGCCAATCCGCGCGACGGAAGCGATTTCCTCAACGACCAGCGCGGTCGACAGCGTGTTATTCGACGCCGGCGCGACGTCGGCCCGGTCGCGCAATGCTACGATCGGCGCGATCCGCACGCCATTGGCGATCTCAAGGCCAGTGGCCGCGGGGCCGAAGACCTGCAAGCTCATGCCGTCGGTCACGGCGATACTGCTCAGCGATATCTGTGCGTTCGTCGCGTCGGCCAGGGCGAACGAATACCAATCGACGTCGGCCGGATTGTCGACTGTCAGACCGGTGAAGCTCACGCTTTGGCTCAATTGGCCCGCCAGCGGCAGGTTGGCCACCGCCCCGGGCAGACCGAACGCGGTTTGCGGTTGGTCGTTGCGCGTGGGGCGCTCCGTTTGGTCGATCAGGATCGCGTTGCCGGCTTTGATCTCGACGCGGTCGTTCCCTGCCCCGGCGTCGATCCAAACGGTGCTTTGCACGGTCGGCCCAACGGTGATCTGATCGTCGCCGTCCAAGGCGTCGATGATAATTGCCAAAAAATCTCCTTCCGGCGGCAACAGCCCGCTCACCAGCGGCAGCCGACTCGGATCGAATTGACGATCGTTCGGATTGGCCGCGATCAACGACGCCAGCTCGACCAGGTCGAGCGGATCCCAAATCAAATTGCCGTTTTCATCGGTCGCCGCAAAATCGAGCCGGACCTGCAAATCGAACGAGAAATTGCCGTTGTTGTTGGTCAGTCGCGTGACGATATGCCGATCGGCGAGTAAGCCCGGCTCGGTCACGAAATCAACCGATATCACGTCGTCCAGATTCGTCGCGCCGACGAACCAAACTTTATCGGTCGATCGGGCGTACTCCTTCCACGCGTCGTCGGCCAAGCCGCCGTTGAGATTTTCGAACTTCGTGCCGTCGACGGAGAACAATAGGTCTGCCCCCCCACTGGACACGCCGTTTCCGAACATGAAGTCGAGGCCCGTTCCACCAAACAGCCGATCGTTACCGGGGCCGCCGATCATGCGGTTTAGCCCCGTGTCTTCCAGCACGCGCCCCGGAGCGAATTCGTCAAAGAACGCGCCGGGCAAGTTGGGATCGACGAACACGCCGAAATTCGCGCTCGGGCCGTCTTCGGCCACGTCGCGTCCCGGGTCGGGGTCGATCGACCAGGCGTACAAGTCGTTGGTTCCCGTGCCACCGAGTAGGTCGTCGTCGCCGCTGCCGCCGAACAGGATGTCATGTTCCGTCGTCGGAGCTGTCGCTCCATCATGGCCAAACAGCCGATCGTCACCGGCAAAGCCAAACACCA
>JBBDYI010000070.1:0-6820 GCA_040901705.1 Pirellulales bacterium
TACCCCCTGCCACCTGAGTGCGAATCTGCTCGGCGACTTCTTCGATCGAGCCGCCCGCGTCGATGACGACAATCCGTTCATTGCGATCGGCTTCCGCCAGGTAGCCCGCCCGCAGTCGCCGGCGATAGTCGCCGCCACGCTTTTCCAGGCGATCGGCCGCGCCGGTGAGTCGGGCGGCCGCGGCATCGCTATCCATGTCGAGCACGAATGTGAGCGCCGGTTCGACGTTGGCGGTGGCGATGCGGCCGACCTGCCACAACTGGTCGACGTCGAGCCCGCCGGCGTGGCCTTGATAAACGACGTTGGCGAGCAGGTAGCGATCGCAAACAACCGTCTTGCCGGCGGCCAGGGCGGGTTGAATCACTTCGGCGACGAGCTGCGCGCGAGCGGCCATGTACAGCAGCATTTCGGCGCGGGACGCGAGCGGGATTTCCTCGCGATGGAGCAAAATGTCGCGGACCGCCTCGCCCAGCGGCGTGCTGCCGGGGTCGCGACAGGCCACCACCTCGCGGCCGCCCTCACGAAGCCACCCGACGAACCGCTCGATTTGAGTCGACTTGCCAACGCCATCGATGCCGTCGAACGAAAAAAATCGAGCCGACGCGGCGCACTCGGGCGGCTGCGAATCGGTCGCATTGAGATCGGGATCGGTCGCCATGCCGCGATTCTATCGAACCATCGCACGGCGGCGAAGTGCCTCGTCGCCCCGCTATCGCGCGCCGCCAGCGGCTTACGTGAGCTTCTCGTAGCTGGCAAGCATCCGCTTGGCCCGATTGACGACGATGTCGCGCAACGCCGCCGGCTCAAGAACTTGGGCGTGGTCGCCGTATCCTTGAATCCACCAGGAGATTTCCCCCAGGCCGGAAACGTTGACGTGAAAGTCCATCGAGCCGTCGTCGTTCCACGCCACGCGCTGCGTCTTGTGCCAGGCGACGTCCGCCACATTGCGGGCGACCAGCTTGCTGAAACGCACGACCACGCGGCGGTTGCGGCCCCGCTCGGGGATCATGTGCCAGGCGTTGCGCAGATGGCGTTCGAGGTTGAAGCCGCGGGGCATCTTGTAGCCGTCGTCGAGCGGAACGAGCGACAGAATGCGGCCCAGATGAAACGTCCGCGTGGCGCGGTGCAGCGACGAACGGCCGATGACGTACCAGGCGCGGCGGCTGAACCACAGGCGATACGGGCTGAGCTTCGTCGTGATCTGCTTGCGTTCGGCGAAGCTGTCGTAACGGATGCGGACCGACTTGCGGCGCGTCACCGCGGCGACGAGTTGCTGGTAGTACGCAGATTGCGCCTCGATGTCCGCTTCGCCGTCGTTGGCCGCCAGCGGGCCGAGGCGAATTTGAATCGCCCGCGTCATGCCGGCAAGCTGTTCCCGCAGCGGCGTGGGGAGGCTGCTTTCGAGCTTCGCGGCCGCGCTTTGGGCGGCGCCGAAGAAAGCGACCTGCGCACGTTCGCCGACTTCGTGGCACAGGACGATGACCGACAGCGCTTCTTCCGTCGTGAAGTTGGTCGGCGGCAGGTAGTACGTGCCGGGAATGCGGAAGCGTTCTTCCTGCGGATCGTAGTGCAGCGGTACGCCGGCGTCGCGCAACAGATCCAGATCGCGGAAAATCGTCCGCCGGCTGACGCGACACAGGTCGGCCAGCGTGCGCGCGTTATGCCCGCGGCCGGTTTGCAGATGGCCGAGCAATTGCAGCAGACGTCGGATTCGGGCCAGTTGCATCGGCGACGGTGCGGTTCTCGGAGTTCAACCCGGTGCGGTTCGATTGCTGACGGAGCACGTTGCCGCCGGCGCGGCTCGACTGGCCGGTGGTTTTCGGCAGCGGCGCGGCTGCGCCGTTGACTGCGCCGTTGATGGCGCCTCTCGTATCGTCGCCGACGTTGCCCCAGTCGAATTTGGTAGCCTTCGCGCCGGCTTTCGATCCGCTCGCCGGACGTTTCGAGCGACCGTCGCTCTTCGGACCGACCGGCGCCGTCGCGAAGCTCGACGGCTTCACGCCCCGCGAAGCCGTCTTGGGGAGCGGCGGCAAGCCAACGGCCGACGGACTGTCGCTCGGTGCGTCGCCCGGCGCATCGCTCGGCGGCGGCAGCGTGTGCAGGTCGTTCGGAGTAACCTCGCTGGGCACTTCTTCCAGGTTAGTCTCACCATCGGTACCTTGCAAAATCGGGCCGCGGCTGATGACTTCCGGCTGTGTCAGGCCGTAGTCCGCGTACACGCTGGCGTCTCGCTGACGTGCAAGCCGATGGGCGTCGAAATACGCCTTGCCCGGCCAGGGGCCTTCCGCCAGGTAAATGCCGTTGTACTCCAGCAGCGAGTTCTTGCGAAAATGGACGTTGAGAATCGACGTGTTGTAGTTGACCAGCGTGCGGTAATACTCGGTGTCGGCATCGGCCAGCCGGCGCTGGGCGTCCAGCACCAGGTCGACCGTCGCTTCGGCCGTGCCGGCCTCGAAGCGAGCCACGACCGCGTCCACCTGTTGCTTCGCGGCGATCCGGCGGTTGTACGCCGTTCGCGACGTCCGGTGGAAACCTTCCAACTCGCGGATGGCGTCGGCCATCTGGTGCGAGACTTCCAGTTCCTGGTCTTCGAGCATCGCCCGTTCGCGGGCCAGCAAGTATTCCTGGTGCCGGACGGTCAGCATTTCGCGGCGTCGACCGAGCGCCATGTTGAAGTTGAAGCCTAACTGCCACGACTGGAAGTCGCCGTCGGTCAGCCGCTCGAAGGCCGACGAGCCGGTCAGCGTGCTCGAACCGGAGCGTTCGGAGCTAAGCCATTGATCGCCCAAGCCTTCCCAACGGTATCGGGCCACCGCGTTGAGCTGCGGCAACAGCAGGTTCTTGGCGGCGATCAGTTCCAGCTCGCGCTGCTTGATCCGCCACCGCTCCTGACGCAACTCCACACTGCGGGCCAGCGCTTCCGCGTGAACTTCCTGCCAGTCGAAGGTCACGGGAGCGGTCGTCGGCTCGTCGGCCGGCTTGATCAAACGCTCGTCCGTCGCGGCCAGACCCATGATGTAGCGGAGTCGCGATTCGCTGCGGTAGATTTCGGTCAGGGCGTTTTCCATCAAACCGCGGAACAGGAAATACTGTTCTTTGGCTTGGGCCAGGCTCTCGGCGTTGCCGCGCGAGTCGCCGGCGTCGAAGAACGCATAAATCTTCTGCCACGTCGCCAGGGCGCTGTCGCGGCCCGCCCGAGCGGCGTCGAGATTGCGATACGAGAAGTACAAGTTCCAATACGCCAGTTCGACGTCGTTGACCAGGTTCCGCACGCCGGCTTCGAAGTCGGCCAGCCGGATGTCCGTGCGGATTCGCGAGATCATCACGCCGTTGAAGTTTCCGGGTTGGCCTTCGGGGCCGGCGATGCGGTTCCACAGCACGCCGCCGCCCTGCAACAGCGGCTGTTCGATGCGGACATCGAACAGTTGCTGCCAGTCGCTGGGAACTTCGCGCGACGGGATGTTGTTTTGCTCGTAGCGGCTCTGGCTGGAAAAGGACATCCGCGTGCCCCCCGCTCCGGTTTTGCTTAGCTGTACCTGCCCCGTGCCGAGGTCTTGCTCGAACGTGTTGGCGAAGAAGTTGCCCAGACCGCCGGAGATCAGGTTGTTCCGCGGGCTGGAGTTCTTTTCCCAGAACATGCTGGTGCCGAGCTGCGCATCGAACGCGCCCAAGGCCCACTCGACGCTGCCGCCGGGGACGGTTTCCTGGATCGCTGCCATGTAGACCGACGGAATCGCGTCCGGATTTCGCAGCAGCGTATCGGGCGCTGGGCCGGAGTTGCCGGGGATGATCCGGCCGCCGAGCTGGCGAAAGACTTTGCTGTTGGCCAGCGACAGCGACACTGCCTCTTCGAGCGTGAGTCGCCAGACTTCCGCGCCGCCGGCGTTGGCCAGCGAGCGCGGAGCATCGGGGTGCATCACTTCGGCCAGACCGCTGTCGCACATGTCCGGATTGTCGAGGTCCGTGGCCGTCGCCACGTAGTGCGACAGGTCGCCGTCCTCGATCAGGTAGTACGGCTGCTGTGGAGTACAGCCCGTCACCACGGTCGAGGCGCATGTGAGCAGAACGCAAACGAGGTGCAATCGCCGTCGCATTTGGATGTGTCCCTGGCCGAGGGGTTCACGGTTCATCCGCGCAGCCGGCGCACGATGCGTGCGCAATGCATTGCGGTCCGTTGCCACGTCAAGTTTTCCGGTCCCCCCTACGGCCACCCGAACCGCGCGACGGCGCATGGCGTCGAAGCGCGAATACAGCAGGCGGCACGTCAGGTATCGGAATCGCCGCCGTTAAACTTTGAGGAATCGTTACATTCCATCGAGTCGGACAAAACGCCGCTGGCGACGCAAAGCTGCTAGATCGCGTAGCTTGCCAATCCGCATGGCAAGCGCACGCCATTGTGGATACATGGGGAAGTTTGGGCAGCGCTGGCGGCGAAGCAGATCGCGTTAGATAGCGCTGCCCAGCGAGGGCGGCTGTCGCGAGAGCGTCTACCGGCCATCCCGCCGAGCCGTTTCCGCCGGTTTGTAGAGCGGCAGATACCGGTAATAGACTTCCAGCGAAAGTGCCGCCAGGGCCGTGCTGTACGTGCGGCCGCCGTAACCGCCCCAGATCGGGTCGGGATCCCAGCTTCCCTTGCCATCGCCGCCACCATCGCCGCCGCCATCGCTGGTGCCGCGTTGCGATTCGAGCAACGTCCGCTGCATGGCTTCGTTCCACTGCCGCCAGTGCTCGCCCTGGATATCGTGCATCGCCAGCGTGCCGTAATACCAGTAGTAGAAGTTCGGCCGCTCGGCGGAAGGCAATTCCGAGAGCAGCAGGTCGCCCGCTTCGCGATCGAGGTCGCCGCCGCGCGGCATGTCGAGGAACATCCGGCAGACGAGCGCTTCCGCGGTCATCGTGCCGCTGGCCCGCTCGCGGGGGCGATAGCTCGACAGTCCGCCGTGCGTGCCGCTGGCGGTCGACTGCACGAATCTCGCCGCCCGCGACAGCGTCACTTCGCTCACGTCAACCCCGGCCAGTCGGGCGCTCTTGAGGATCATCACTTGCCAGCCGTGTTGGCTCATGTCGCCGAGCGACCCCGGCGAGTTGTCGCCGGGCTGGGCCGGCAGGTACCGCCAACCGCCCGTGGCCGTGTGTTGTGCGGCCGCCGTGAAGGCCACGGCGTCGCGGACAGCATCTCGCAACCGCACGTCGCCGGTCATGGCGTAGGCTTCGCTCAGCGCCAGCGCGCCCATGCCGTGGCAGTACATCTTGGCGAACAATCGAGCGTCGCCTTCGACGCTGCCGCGGCGGTCTTGGGCGTTGAGGAGAAACTCCAGACCGCGGCGGACGGTGTCGCGGTGATCGCCTTCGAGATGCGTGTGCCCTGCGCCGAGAAATGCGAGCAATGCCAGGCCGGTGACGCCGGTGTCCGCGCCGATGCCTGCGCCTTGGCGATCGTGGCCGGCGGTCCGCGGTTCGAGACCCCCTTCGAGCCGAGCGACGTTCCAACGGCCGTCGGCGCTTTGATGGGCGGCCAACCAGGCGAGCGCCCGATCGACGGCCGCTTCGGTTTCGGCGCTGCCACCGCCCGCCGCGGCGATTTGGGCGCGATTCGGCGCGGAGCGGGCTTTGTAGATATCCGGAACCGCGGCGGCATTCGATTTGCCCTGCGCATCTCCGCCGCCAGCCGGTCGAATGCCGGCCGGCGATGGACTGGCCTCGGCGATCGCCTCGCGCGGCGCGAGCGAACCGATGGCGTCGCTGCCGACCGCCGCACGGCGGGGAAGCGCCGCCGCGTCGAGTTCGTCCGGCGTCGGCATTGCGGCCCGCAACTGGCGGTCGGGCGTCCCGGCCAATGCCGCCGCGCCGGGCGCGAGCGGCTCGGTCGCGGTGCGGTCGATGATATCGTCTGCGGACGATTCGCGGCGCGGTTGCGGCGAAGCAACCCCGTCGACAACCGACGGTGCGACGGCCGACCGCGCCACGTTGCCGGCCGGTTCGATCGGTTGCGCCTCGATCCGCGCCGATTGCGGCGCGGGCGTTTCGACGGCGGCGGCTAGTTCTTGCGGCTGCGGCGTTCTTGGCGCGTCGAGTTGCGAGCGGAGCGGCGCGGGCGACGAATCGCTCGTGGCCGACACCTGACGCACCAATGCCGCCGAATCAACTGATCTCTGACGATCGAGTTCGACATCCGGAGCAAGCGGCGGACTGGCCGCCGGAGTTTCCCAGTCCCGCGGCTCGGCGGCCGTGTCGCTGGCATCGTCGGCCGCATCGTCTGCGGCGATTTCAGAGACGAGTTGGGCCAGCGCAATCGAGCGATCTTCCTGCGGCACGCCGCGAGCAGCACCGGCGAGTTGCACCGACGTGCAAACGCCGGCCAACAGCGCATGAGCCAGCAACGACAGCAGGGCGCACTTTTCCAACGGACGCGAACGGCCCCACCGCGTGTACATCAACAACACGAGCGTGACCGTAACCGCCGCCAGCACGAGCCACAGCACCGTCCACACGGTCTGCACTCCGTCGGACGCAATCCACAGTCGATCGATTGGCAAATAATCCATGCCGGCTCGTCCCTGAGCGACTTGGGTTGGTGTGATGTCGAACTAGTTTCTACTAACCACAGAGAGGACACGGAGGAGGAAGAAAGTTATGAACGATAAGTGATGAATGATGAATGATGAGTAGCGTGCTGGAATAGCCGTTTGATCGGGAACTCATCGTCGGCTCGTCACTAAACTCATCATTCATCACTCATCATTCATCATTTGCTCCTCTTTGCCGCTTGTATGTTGAAAAAGCATCAGTTAAAGGGACAATCCAAGGCAACGCGTAAGCG
>JBBDYI010000071.1:0-6792 GCA_040901705.1 Pirellulales bacterium
GCATGAACTTACGACTCAGGAAGTGCCATTCGGTCAGTCCCCTTTTTCAACAGGCCGTTAGCGTTTCATTCGCTCGCGGCGAATCGCGCCAGATCGTCGGCAGTCAGCCGGCCGTCGTGCAGCGCCGAAGCGACCAACGCGCCGTCGCAACCGGCGTCCGCCAGCCGCATCAAGTCTTCCGCGCCGCGTACTCCCCCGCCCGAGACGATTTCGAGCGTCGGCGCATGACGCCGCAACGCTTCGCACAACCCCAGCGTCGGCACGCCGGCTTCCACGCCGACCGCTGCCACGTCGAGCACGATCATCCGCCGCACGCCGCACGCTAGGGCGATCTGTCCGCAGTCGAGCGGCGAAACTCCGCGCCATGCCTCGGCGTCGCTTAGCAGCCGCCCGTCGCGAAGATCGAGGCTGAACACGAGCCGCTCCGCGCCGACGACGTCCACGAACCGCTTGAGCGTGGCTGGATCGCCGAGCGTCTCCAGCCCCGCCACGACGCCGTCGATCGCACGGCCGCGATGTTCAAACCGCGCCAGTTCCTCCGCCGCACGCTCGTCGCGCAGTCCGGCGTCGATCCACAATTCCATACCGATGTCAGACAGCGCTCGATAGCAGTCCCAATCGGGAGCGGCGCGTCCATCGGCGCGGTCACCGGCGTTGCCGCTGCCGATCGCGTCGAGGTCGGCAACGTAGAGGCGCGCTAGGCCGAGGCGAAGAAACGCCTGAGCGATGTCCACCGCGTTGCTGCCGGCGACCAGTCGGCTTTGAATCGGCCGATATTCGGCCCGCCGTCCGGCAATGCCGCGTACGACCTGGCTGCGCATCAAGTCGATGACGGGAATGATCCGCACGCGCGTGTCTTCCAAACGAGAATGCAACCGAGGAATCGGCGAGTCGTCCGCCCGATTCCCGAACCGCTCGGAGTATGTGCCGGCGTAGTGTGGCGTCAAGCCCGGCCTGCCCAACGGCTCGACATGCCTTGCCCGCATCGTCGGCATCATTTTGGCAAATAGCCGATAAACGTCGCATTTATCGGGCATTTGTGATGTTGGCACACTCTTTGCGACCGCGCCATGAAAAATCGCGCCGTCGGCATCGCTGGTAATCCGCACATGGTGCGGCGGCGGTGTCGCGCGCCGTTCCATCCAATCCTCGCAGGATATCGCATGCACATCGAAAACAAAGCCACTTCGCTTTGGAGCAACTTCCGCCGTTGGGACATGCCGCAGATTCGTGCGTTCCACATGACGTGGTTCGCGTTCTTTCTGTGCTTCTTCGCGTGGTTCGGCATCGCGCCGTTGATGCCGATCGTGCGGGACGAGCTTTCGCTGACGAAAGAACAAATCGGCTGGACGATCATCGCATCGGTTGCCATCACGGTCGTCGCGCGACTGCTGGTCGGCTGGCTGTGCGATCGCTACGGGCCGCGGCTCACTTATACTTGGCTGCTCGTGCTCGGTTCGCTTCCCGTCATGGGCATCGGCTTATCTTACGACTATGCGACCTTTCTCACGTTCCGCCTGCTGATCGGCGCGATCGGCGCGTCGTTCGTCATTACGCAGTACCACACTTCGATCATGTTCGCGCCCAATTGCGTCGGCACGGCGAACGCCACGAGCGCCGGCTGGGGCAATCTTGGCGGCGGCGTAACGCAATTCGTCATGCCGCTGCTGTTCGGTCTGTTCGTGACCGTGCTCGGATTCAGCCCCGCGTTCGGTTGGCGGGCGTCGATGGTCGCGGCCGGAGTGGTCTGTCTGTTGACCGGCGTCGCTTACTTTTACCTGACGCAGGACGCTCCCAACGGAAACTTTCGCGAGCTACGCGCCGCCGGAAAACTCCCGCCGGCGAGGAACTCCAACGGTGCGTTCGTGGCCGCTTGCCGCGACTATCGCGTGTGGGCGTTGTTTCTCGTCTACGGCGCATGCTTCGGCATCGAACTGACCATCAACAACATCGCCGCGCTGTATTTTACCGACTACTTTGGCCTGGGACTCGCCGCCGCGGGCTTTACCGCCGCCGCGTTCGGTTTGATGAACCTGTTCGCCCGCACGCTGGGCGGTGTGTTCGGCGATACGTTTGGCAACCGCTGGGGGCTGCGCGGCCGCGTGATGTGGTTGTTCATGGCGCTGTTTTGCGAAGGCCTCGCCCTGATGCTGTTTTCGCAGATGGCGATCCTCGCGCTGGCGCTGCCGACGCTGATCGCGTTCAGTCTGTTCGTGCAAATGTCCGAAGGCGCGACTTATTCCGTCGTGCCATTCGTGAACAAAAAGGCGCTCGGCGCGGTCGCCGGGATCGTGGGCGCTGGCGGCAATGTTGGCGCGGTCTCGGCCGGCTTTTTGTTCAAGAGCAGCCTCGATTGGCCGACCTGTCTGCTGATCCTCGGCGGGATTGTCTCGCTGGTTTCGTTCGCGGCGTTTGCCGTCCGGTTCAGCGAAGTCGCCGAAACGGACGCCCGGCAAGAACACGAGGCGGCGCTGGCCTGCCGCGGCTATGCAACGCCGCATGCGCGCCACGTCGACGCGCCGATGCCGGAAGCGATGCCCGAACCGGTCGCCGCAAATTGATCGCCGGCGCGAAACGGCGCCGCTGTTCCAACGACTGCGGTTGCTTGGAAGGAACTATCCGCCGGCGATCGCGCCGATCACCAGCAGCGGCTCGTCCCCTCGGGCCACGGCGTCAGGCAGCACCGCGTCCGGCGATTCGTGCGAAAGATCGCGCTCGCAAGCATAAAACCGGATGAACGGCCGCCGCAATTGCGTTGTATGATCGCGAATGGTGCCCTTGAGCATCGGATAGCGATCTTCCAGCGCAGTCAAAACCGCCCGCTGGGTTACCGCTCCGTCAACGTCCAGCGCCGCTTCGCCTTCAATCCCGGCGAGATTGCGCAAGTGATACGGCAACACAACTCGAATCATTTCGCCCCCCGCTGGCCTCATGCCTCGATCACCTGCGCCTCGACCGACAGCACGGCCGGCAGATTCTTGGCGATCGCGGTCCACTTGTCGCCGCCGTCGGTCGAGCCGTATACTTGTCCGCCCGTCGTGCCGAAGTAGACGCCGCACGAGTCGAGATTGTCGACCGACATGGCGTCGCGAAGCACATTGACGAAGCAGTTGCTTTGCGGCAAGCCCTTGGTGAGCGGCTCCCAGTCGCCGCCGCCCGTGCGGCTGCGATAGACGCGGAGCTTGCCATCCGGCGGATAGTGCTCAGAGTCGCTTTTGATCGGCACGACGTAAACCGTCTCCGGCTCGTGGGCGTGAACGTCGATCGGGAAGCCGAAGTCGCTCGGCAGATCGCCGCTCACCTCGCGCCATTCGTCGCCGGCGTCGTCGGTGCGGCAAACGTCCCAATGTTTCTGCATGAACAACACGCCCGGCCGCGAAGGATGCAGCGCAATGCGATGCACGCAGTGGCCAACCTCCGAATTCGGGTCCGGCATCTCGTAAGCCGATTTGAGTCCGCGGTTGATCGGCTTCCACGACTTGCCGCCGTCGTCGGTGCGAAACGCGCCGGCCGCCGAGATCGCGATGTACATCCGCTCGGCGTTGGTCGGATCGAGCAAAATCGTGTGCAGGCCCAATCCGCCCGCGCCGGGCTGCCACTTGTTGCCGGAACAATCGCGCAGCGACGCCATCTCGTGCCAGGATGTACCGCCGTCGGTCGTGCGAAACAGGGCGGCGTCTTCTGCTCCCGCGTACACTGTATCGGGATCGGTGAGCGACGGCTCCATGTGCCAGATTCGCTTGAATTCCCAGGGATGCGGCGTGCCGTCGTACCACAGATGCTTGCCCGGCTCGCCGTCGTACTTGAACTCGTTGCCGACCGGGTTCCACGTTTTGCCGCCGTCGTCGCTGCGTTGGATCAACTGGCCGAACCAGCCGCTCGACTGCGAGGCGTAAATGCGATTCGGATCGACCGGCGAGCCTTTGAGGTGATACATTTCCCAGCCGCCGAAATGCGGGCCGTCGATTTTCCACTTTTTCCGGGTCCCGTCCGCAGTGATGACAAACGCGCCTTTGCGCGTGCCGACGAGCAATCGCACCTTACTCATGGAATCGAATTCTCCCAAATAGATTGCGGTATCAAAAACGCTAGTCCCGCCACAGTACCGGCAACATCGCCCGCACGCGCGGCTCGCGCAAAAACAGCGCCAACCACACGAGCGCGCCGCCGATTGCTGGACCGGCGAAGTTGTCTTCGACGCGGACGTGCGTGGCGACCGCTCCGCCCAAGTATCCCGTCAGCAACACCGCGCCGAGCACCGCCGTCCGCGGAAACAAGAAAAGCAGCGCAGACGCAAGCTCCGCGGCGCCGATGTAGAGTGTCGCCGCTGCCGGATATCCGAGCCTGCCGACAAGCTCGTCGACCAGATCCGGCGGGCTTCTGAACTTCATCGTGGCGCTAAACGCCAACATGCCGACGATGAACACCGTGAGCACCCAGCCCGCGATCGTCATCCACTTGGGTTGCGTCTGCATCGAATGTCTCCTGGAGTACAACGCACGCAAGATGAATACATTAGCGGCGAATTGGTCGCTCGACCAGCGTTCGGCTTTCCGGTCGCGCCGAATCGGCGTCGCTGAAACTCATGTTTATGCGTTGATCTACCGCCGTCCCGGTCGCCGCTCGGCCGTCGCCGTCCACGGATCTTCCGGCCAGGCGTGTTTCGGATATCGCCGCCGCAGTTCCTTCCGCACTTCCGCATACGTGTTGTTCCAAAAACTCGCCAGGTCCGACGTAATCTGCTGCGGCCGATAGTTTGGTCCGAGCAGGTGCAAAAGCACGCCGATGCGACCGCCGGCCACGCGGGGCGTTTCCTTCATGCCGAACAGTTCTTGAATCCGCACGGCCAGCACCGGCGGCTTGCCGAATTCGTACGCAAGTGCGATCTGGCTTCCGCTGGGCACCTCGATCCGCGTCGGCGCATAGCGATCGAGCGCCGCCCGTTGCTGGCCATCGAGCATCCCGAAAAGCACCGGCAACAGCGACCGCCGCCGCACTTCCGCGAGCGAAACGCAGCCGGCGCAAACTCGTGGCCACAGCCCGCGAAGTTTCTCATCGCTCAGGTCCGGCAGATTCAACTCGCTCATCCAGGCGGCGAGCGACCGCACGCGATGCAAGAACTGGGTTGCGTCGTCGTCGAGCAGCGTGCTGATGTCGATCCGCTCGGCCGCTTGTTTGGCGAGCAAGTCGGCGGCGTCGAAATCGGCGGGCAATCGCGTCGCTGCCCGTTCGACGACCAAATCCCAATACCGCGTCTGCTTCCAGGCCACGACTTTTTCGCTCGCTTTGTCGAACTCGACGTCGACCGTCGCGACGAGGCGCCGCGGATCGAGCCATTCGCGGCGCACCAGCGACGCTTGCCGCACCAGAGCTTCGCTGCCGCTTTGTTCTTGAATCTCAACGCACGCGAAGAGTTCCCCTTCGGCCACGCGGCTGGTTTCATCGAGCCGCACGCCGCGGCCGCCGACCATCAGGGCCCGCCGGGAACCGATTTCGCGGCGGCACGCGATGCGATCGGCAAAGGCCGCGGCGATGGCTCGCAATAGCGATTCGTCGGCACTTGTATCAGCAACCGGCGAGCCACCCGTCGCTTCGCCCGCGACGTATTCCGCTTCGCCGAGCAGCCGGCACAACTGCTCCGCCGTCCGCAATGTGTTCTTGGCGGCCGCGCGATCGATTGGCAAACCGAGATCGTCGGCGTTCTCTCGTTCGGCAAACGCTTCGAGGGCAGCGACGCGGTCGAGCACGTCGGAATCGCTGCGATGCTCCGCGGTTCGTCCGCGCGGACCGCTTTGTGGTCCGGCGATGCGAAATGGATCGCGCTGCGACAGCATCGCCGCCGCCAGCGCCGCGCGATCCCCGACGCCGCGCCGCCCGCCCTCGACCAACATTCGCGCCAGCCGCGGATCGACGGGCAGCCGCGCCATTGCCTTGCCCATCGCCGTGGGCTTGCCTGCGTCGATCGCGCCGAGTCGTTCGAGCAAGGCCAGACTTCGCTCCACAGCCTCCGTCGGCGGCGGCTCGAACCAGGGCAGCGCCAGCGGATTGCGTTCGCCCCAGGCAAGCAGTTCCAGCACGGGCCCGGCGAGATCGACGCGGAGAATCTCCGGCGTTTCGTGCTCGGCCAGGCCGAACTGCTCGCGCTCCGTCCATAGCCGCAGACAAATTCCGGCCGCCGTTCGCCCTGCGCGGCCGGCGCGTTGATCGGCCGACGCCCGCGAAATCCGCGCGGTCTCCAACCGATTGAGTCCCAGCGCGGCATCGTGCCGCAGCACGCGGGCAAGTCCCATGTCGATGACCGCGGTTACGCCGTCGATCGTGATCGACGTTTCGGCCACATTGGTCGCGAGCACGACCTTGCGACGTTCGCTTCTGGCGAGCACGGCCTGTTGCGCGTCGAGCGGCATATCGCCGAACAGCGGCATCACCGCCAGGCGGCTCCGCTCGGCTGTCGCCGCCAACGCCCTCTCGACGCGGCGAATCTCACCGACGCCCGGCAAGAACACCAGCACGTCGCCAGCCGATTCGCCGAGCATCTGCCGCACGGCGTCCGCGACTCGTTCGTCGAGCGGCATTCGCGTCGGCGTGCGGTTGTATCGAATCTCGACCGGGTATTGCCGCCCTGCGCTTTCGACGACCGCCGCGTCGCCCAGATACGCGGCGATCGGATCGGCGTCGAGCGTCGCGGACATGACGACGACCTTCAAGTCGGGGCGAATCTCGCCGCGCACGCGCTGGACCATCGCCAGTGCCAAATCGGTGTACAGGCCGCGCTCGTGGAACTCGTCGAAG
>JBBDYI010000072.1:0-6788 GCA_040901705.1 Pirellulales bacterium
CCGTCGTTAACGGCGAGCAATGAGGAGAATGCTCCATAACGCTTATGGAAAACACTACTGCTTTGTCACGACCAAAAGTTCGGGTTGGCTTGATTCGGTAGATTGAGGAAACTTCCGGCAACAAGGAGGTTTCCGATGAACAAGAAGTATATTGTTCGGTTGACGGCGAAGGAACGGCGGATTTTGCGGGTGGTCATCAAGAAGCTCAGCGGGTCGAGCCAGAAGGTTCGGCGGGCGCAGTTGCTGCTCAAGGCGGACGTTGCGGGCCCGGCATGGACCGACGAGCGCATTGCCGAGGTGACCGGCGCTGTGCATGGACGAGCAACCCGTGCAGTTGCTCAAAGAGGCACGCCGCCCAATTCCCGCCACGAAGCGGCACGCGCGGCGCATCGACTACGAATACGAACGGGCGGGTACGGCGAGCATCTTCACGTTCACCGACTTCATGTTCACCGAGCCGTTGGCTCACTTGGCGCGAGGCGACGGCGCGTGCTTCCAAGACCAAAGTGGATTGGGCGGTGGAAGTGGCCCGCTTGTTGGAAGGCCGCTACCGCAAATGTTCCCGCGTGATCTTGGTGTGCGATAATCTGAACACGCGCACGATCGGCGTATTTTACGCGGCATTTCCGCCAGCGCGTGCCCGATCGCTGGTGCAGCGAATCCACTTCTGCCACACGCCCAAACACGGCAGTTGGTTGAACATCGCGGAAAACGAACTGAGTTCGCTGACCCGCCAATGCGTTTGCGGCCGCCGGTTCGGTATACTTCCGACCTTACAATCCGAAATCGCCGCCTGGTCAATCGACGTCAACACCACGCAACGCGGCGTCGATTGGCAAATGATAATCAGCGACGCCCGCTGTAAACCAAAGTCTCTCTACCCGAAAATCAGGATGTGACAGAGCACTACGGAAGATGGACTTACCGACGAGCCGCAGCGGATGGTTTGGCGGTCGCTTTGGCGGCGGCGTATGGGAGCGACCCGGCTGCTGGCGACTCCTTGCGCTTGGTCAACCGCTTGACGTAGTCCAGAGGCGAGACGACGGGCGGCTCTTCGGTGGAGACTCCCGATGTCGGCACAACGCCTGAGCGCGACTTCGTTCGGGCGACGCGGGAATCGACCTCGGCTTTGCCTTGGTGCGGTCGCGGCTGGCCGGGCGAGACTTCGCGCTGTGCCGCCGGCGGATCGGAATTTTCGAAGGGGTTGTCCGTTTGCCCTGTCGATTCCCCGGTCGCTTCCATCTCGGCGAGCCGTTCCAGCGACCGCCCGGCGTACAACTCGATCCTTGCCCGCAGGCGATTGTATTGATACCGCAACTTCAAATGCTCGATCTTGAGCCGCGCCAGCCGCTGCTGTTCGCTGACGACTTTGTTGAAGTCGATCTTGCCGATTTTGTAGGCGTCGCGGATCGCGTCCTCGGCGTCGGCGGTCAGCTTGGGCACCGTGCTGCGATAATAGGCCAACCGCGACTGAAGCGGCGACAACTCCGCGAACGCCTCGGCAACGTCGCTGAGCGTCGACATTTCAACGACGCCCATCGTGGCCTGACTGAGCCGGATGTTCGCCGAACTCTCGGCCACGCCGCCTTGATTGCGATCGAATAGCGGCAAATCGGTCGAGAACCTGGCGCCCATGCTGTCCGACGGCTCGCGGAATGTGTCGCGATAGCGCGGTCCCAATTCGATGTCCGGGATGCCCTTGGCCATTTCGAGAGCGAGTTGCCGGCGGCTTTGCGCGATGCCCAACTGGGCTTCGGCGATCTCAGGTCGATTTTCTCGGACAGCGGCTAGCAACGTGTCCAAATCGACTTTCGGCGCCGCCCGGTCGCTCAACGTGCCGGTAACGCGAATTGCTCGCGGAGGGTTCAAACCCATCGCCTTCGACAGCCGAAACCGCGCCGCGCGCAGCTCTCGCACCGAATCGAGCCGCAGAAGTTCCATGCCGGTCGCGCTGACACTGGCCGTGATTCGATCCGACTCCGGCACAACCGGCGGCTGGGCTCGCGAGACCAAGTCGTTGGCCAGGTCGAACTGCGCCGCTTGCAGGACCACCAATTCTTGCCAGTAGAGCACTTCCAGCGCCGCCGCGACGGCCTGATCGACGATGAATTCCGTTTCGCGGCTGGCGGCCAACTGTGCCCGGCGAATTCCCAAATCGGCCACCTGCTGGGCGAGGTTCCGCTTGCCGCCGAGGAGAATCGTCCACGTCAGTCGCGTACTCACTTCGGTCGGCCCCGCCTCTTGCGTCGGCGTGTCGGTGTCCATGACCAACTGCGGATTGGGATACGCGCTAGCGCCGACCAGCCCTGCCTCGGCGACCTTGATTTCTTCCTGGCGCTGCCGCAGCAACGGGTGCTCGCGAGCCGCGATGTTTACGATTTGCTCGACCGACATCGTCGCCGCCGGCGCGAGATCGTCGTCGCCATCGTCTCGCCGAGGGGCGCTTTGCCCAGGAACGCCGTTGCTGGCGGGCACGTCCTCTTGCGCCGCCGCCAGGGCGACGTCGCCGCGCCGCGAACGCTTCGCTGTCGTATGGTTCGCCGCAGAGTAGTTCGCCGACGGGTAGTTCGCCGGCGAGTGAGCCGAAGTTGGCAGCGGATCGTCCGCGAAGATCGATACGGGCCCCGTCGGTGCGGCCCGTGCGGGACGCCGCGCGTGGGAAGCGGGCTTCCTGTCGCGAACCGTTGCGCTTGCGTCGGACGATGTTTCGCCCGATACCCCAATCGCCGACAGTGCCGCCAGCGGTCCGGCGTCGGTCGCCGGCAAGGCACGTTCATGCATCGCATCGCCGTCGTCCACGGCGTCGTCCAGGGCGGCATCATCGGCGGAATTCGCCGCCGCCATTAACGACGGTGCTTGCCGCGGCCGCGACGAACCCTCGCGCCGCAAACCGCCGCCGGACGAAAACTCATCGTCGTCGTCCGCCGCCGACAACAGGTCGGCGCCCGCCAGATGCATGACCCCGTTGCACCCCGACGCCAACAGCGGCAATCCGATCGCGCCGATACACGCTAGCGAGCGCGTACGCCGGATCGC
Source organism: Pirellulales bacterium (assembly GCA_040901705.1). Classification (GTDB taxonomy): domain Bacteria; phylum Planctomycetota; class Planctomycetia; order Pirellulales; family PLA5; genus PLA5. Next base: position 3,037 of record JBBDYI010000072.1, read on the forward strand.
TTCACAAAGGGCGCATCGTACGCGGCGACACAACGACATGGGTGCCTCGTAAACCGAAATGAGATTTGGCGACTTGCGTGGATTTTCGACGTGTTTGGACCAATTCCCGGCCCGTCAGCGCGCCTCACCCCCGGCGCGCTAAATAAGACGTGGGCGGGGACGTTAGCAAAACCGCCAAGCCAAAACCAGAGCAATCGCACGGGAATTCAATCGCCGATCGCTCAATCGCTATCGACGTGAGGCCCCTTCGCACGCTCGAAAACAATAAATCCCGATGATTCGCCGCCAACGGCCGTTTTTACGTCGCGCCACGTCGGTTTGAGCCTCTCTCGCGATGCCCGGCCGCTTGCTTTCGCCTTGTCGGCGGAAGTACGATACGAGCCGGGGTGCGCCGCGCCGCCGTTGCAACGCCGTGCTTTCTGACAAGAATCGGCGGCGTTTCTGTTCTTTGCCGCTCGCCGCAGTCAGCACGCGGCATCGTCGGGCAAGCGGGTTTCGCTCACAACAGGTTTTCATTCATGCAAAGCAAAGCCAAGTCGGTCGACGCGTATCTCACGGAATTGCCCGCCGACCGCCGGGCGGCCATCGCGGCGGTTCGCGAAGTGATTCTCAAGTGCCTCGACGGCGGTTACGAGGAAGGGATGCAGTACGGCATGATCGGCTATTACGTGCCGCACCGCGTCTATCCGAGCGGCTATCATTGCGACCCCAAACAGCCGCTGCCGTTCGCTTGTCTGGCGTCGCAGAAGAACTATATGTCGCTGTATCTGGGTTGCGTCTACGGCGACGACGGTCATGCGGAGCGGTTTCGGCAGGCCTGGGCGAAGAGTGGCAAGAAGCTCGACATGGGCAAGAGCTGCATCCGATTCAAGCGGGTCGAGGATCTCGCGCTCGATGTCATCGCGGCAACGATTCGCCGCGTGCCGGCCAAAAAATACGTCGAATACTACGAGACGGCGCTGGCGGCGATGCGCTCGCGGCCGACGAAGAGGCCGGTCAAGAAGGCCGTCAAGAAGGCCGTCAAGAAGGCCGTCAAGAAGGCCGTCAAGAAGGTAGCGGCGAGCAAGCCTTCCAAGGCAAAGAAGGTAGTGAAGAAAGCGGTGAAGAAAGCGGCGAAGAAAAAGACGGTGAAGAAGAAATCGGCGACGCGGAGTTGAGCGGCGAAATTGCCGCATCACCGCCGGGCATCAACCCACCGCGTATATGAGCGGCGCTATGCCCGACGCGGCGAAGACCGCCAACAGCGTAACGATGCCCAGCACGATCAGAATCGGCTGCCGCCACCACTACTTGCTGTGGGCGAGGTAGGACAGGAAACCGAAATAGCCGGTATCTCGCCCCAAAACCGGCGACAAAGCTAAGGCTGACTTACGCACGTGTATGCAGCTAAGATAGCCGTTTCGGATATCGAATTAGCGTAGTCGACCTGCCGCCGCCATGTCTCGCACCGTCGTCAACTTCGTTCTCGATACGTTGCTCCTGCTAGTCTTTATGGGCCTCGTATGGGTGACGGCGACGTTGCGGTTTGTGTTTCCGCCTGGCCCGGAGGCGAACGGTTGGCGGCTGTGGGGCTTGGGATATGCCGATTGGGCGAACGTGCAGTTCGGTTTGGTCGCCGTCATGCTCGCCGGCGTGGTGTTGCACGTCATGCTGCACTGGACGTGGGTTTGTGGCGTCGTGGCGAGCCGGTTCGGCCGCGATAGGAAAGGCAAGGTCGACGATGGCATTCGCACGCTGTACGGCGTAGGGCTGTTGATCGCGATTTTGCACATCATCGGCATCGCGCTGACCGCGGCGACGCTGATGGTCGAGGATCCGGCGACCGTCGAATCGTCGTCCGCGGCGGCGTCTGCGTCTGCGGCGGTGGCGGTGGCGGATTAACCGTCGATGCGCTGATCGCCGGCCTCCTCGCCACACGCCTGAGTGAGGATCGTCGGGTGATGCGACCGGCGGATTCGCGGCGCGGCGTCGGCGGCGCGGGCGTGCTGGATCGTTGCGGATCGTTTATCCTTGCGGCTGCCGCGAAATCGGCTTGCGCGTTGGCGACTTACTTTCGCGATTCTCGACCGCTCCTCGACCGCTTCTCGACACTGGGCCATTCCATGCAACCGTCCATGCAACAGTTCATCCTCGCTCTCGACCAAGGAACGACTTCCAGCCGGGCGATCGTGTTCGGTCACGACGGCCGCGCCGTGGCGATGGCGCAGCGGGAGTTTCGGCAGATATTGCCTGCGCCGGGCGTGGTGGAGCACGACGCCGAGGAGATTTGGGACTCGCAACTCGAGGTCGCCCGCGAGGCGATCGCCAAGGCGAAGATCACGGCCGAGCAGATTGCCGCGATCGGCGTGACGAATCAGCGCGAGACGACCGTGTTGTGGGATCGGCAGACGGGTCGGCCGGTGGCGAACGCGATCGTTTGGCAGAGCCGCGTGACGGCCGGCATTTGCGATCAGCTCAAGGCCAACGGTTTGGAGCCGCTGTTTCGCGAAAAGACCGGGTTGGTCGTCGACGCCTATTTCTCCGGCACAAAGATCATGCACCTGTTGGATCAGGACGAAGACTTGCGTCGGCGGGCGCAATTGGGTGAAGTTCTGTTCGGCACGATCGACTCGTGGTTGCTGTGGAAGCTCACCGGCGGGCGGCAGCACGTGACCGACATGACCAACGCCAGCCGCACACTGCTTTACAACTTGCACACGCTCGATTGGGACGACGAACTACTCGGCATTCTCAACGTTCCGCGGGCGATGCTGCCGGACGTGTTGCCGTCGAGCGGTTTTTTCGGCAACACCGATGCCGAACTGTTCGGCCGGCCGATTCCGATCACCGGCGTGGCGGGCGACCAGCAGGCGGCGACGTTTGGGCAGACTTGCTTCGAGCCGGGCACGGCCAAGAACACCTATGGCACCGGCTGCTTCATGCTGCTCAACACGGGCGAGAAGCCCGTCGAGTCGAAGAACAATCTGGTGACGACGATCGGCTGGGGCATCGGCGGCAAGGTGACGTACTGCCTGGAAGGCTCGGTGTTCATCGCCGGCGCGGTGGTGCAGTGGCTTCGCGATGGGCTGGGTGCCATTGAGGCTTCTTCGGACATCGAGAAGCTGGCCGCCACGGTCGACGACAGCGACGGCGTATATTTCGTGCCGGCGCTGGTGGGATTGGGCGCGCCGCATTGGGATCCTTACGCCCGCGGATTGATCATCGGCATTACGCGGGGCACGAAGATGGCGCACATCGCACGGGCGGCGATCGAGTCGATGGCGTTTCAGACGCGCGACGTGCTCGAAGCGATGCAGCGCGACGCGGGCTTGCCGCTCAAGTCGCTCAAGGTCGACGGCGGGGCGGCGGTGAACGACGCTTTGATGCAGTTTCAAGCCGACTTGCTCGACACGCCGGTCGAACGGCCGACCGTGGCGGAGACGACGGCGCTGGGAGCGGCGTATCTGGCCGGTTTGGAGGTTGGGTATTGGCAGGACATGGGCGATTTGCGACGCAACTGGGCGCTAGATCGTCGATTCGAACCGGCTATGGCGGCGGCGGAACGCGAGCAGCGGTATGCTCGGTGGCGGAAGGCGGTGGAGAGATCGCTGCGGTGGGCGGACGTGGATTGAGAGTGGTGGGCAGAGGGCAGTGGATAGTTTGCCCGGTGGGCCTCACTTCGTTCGACCCACTCTACGTAGATTTACAGCGCTCTGCGAGGGTGCATGTCGCGGTTTGTTTTTTCTAGCTGGCTTGGCGATAGCTGCTAGCGT
>JBBDYI010000073.1:0-6783 GCA_040901705.1 Pirellulales bacterium
CGTTCGCATTCGCGGCGCGATCGTTCGCGGCTGGCCGAAGAAGAGCTATAAGTTCGATTTCAATCCCGGCCGCCTGTTCCGCTTCTCGCCCGAAATGTCGCGCGTCGAGGAAATCAACATCAATACGACGTATGGAGACAAGTCGTACGTTCGGGCCGTAGTAGCGTTTGGTGCGCATGCGGACGCGGGCACGCCGTCGCCCGATGCGATCGCCGTGAACGTGCAGCGTAACGGAGAGTTCTTTAGTGTTGCGAATTACGTGGAGCAGGTCGACGACCGATTTCTGACGCGAGTCGGTCTCGACGAAGACGGTGCCCTGTACAAGTTCGCCACGAATTTTATCGGCGGCGTGCGCACCGTCGCGGCAGGCGAGAAAGCGACGCGCCTCGACGAAGGCAACGACGATTTAGTCGCCCTCGTCGCCGGCGTCGCCCCAAGCAATCCGAATCGGGCCGAGTACGTTTTCGATAACATCGACCTGCCGGCCGTCATCAATTACATGGCGATGCAGCAGGTGTTGTTCGACTTCGATTACACCGAAAAAAACTTCTATCTGTATCGGGACTCGAACGGGTCAGGCGAGTGGCAATTCATTCCCTGGGACAAGGACCTCACGTTCGGCGTCATCGATGTATTGAGCGATACGCTCGGCGGCAGCGATGATCTCAATCAACCGGCCGGCACCGCGGCGGCCCCCAGTCATCCGTTCTTCGGCAGCGCCGGGTACAGCGCCGACCCCGATCCGGCGCACATGAGAATCAACCACATCATCGACGCGATCATCAATACGCCGACCACACGCGAGATGTACCTTCGCCGACTGCGTACGCTGATGGACGAGTTTCTCAACGAGAACCCGGCCGGCACGCCGCGCGAAGACTTGTACTTCGAAAGCCGATTCGACGCGCTGGAGGCCCTGGTCGGCCCCGAAGCAGCTTTGGATAAGTCATTGTGGGCGAGTCCGTGGCCCTGGGGATCCGATCAGACGATGTCTCAGGCCCTGGACGCGATCACGGAGGACTTTCTTCCTCGGCGTCGCACGCACCTCTTTGTCACGCACAATATCGACAACGTCGCGGCCGTCAATACTTCGGTCGTGGTTTCGGTTGGCGCGGCGTCGCGGGCGACTGTGCCTTTGGACGATTCGCTGGGAAGCCTTTGGACCGGAGGCGACGAAACTGCATTCGCGACGGCCGGCGGCGACGCGAGTTGGCAACTGGGAACCACCGGTGTCGGCTTCGATCGTAGCCCGGACTACACGGGTCTAATCGGGACCGATATTCTTGCCCAGATGGACGACGATCTCAACGCCGCGACGCCGAATGTAAACGACACGGTATTCATTCGCATTCCGTTCGAGATCGGCCCTGGCGTACTCGACGCGGAATGGAATACGCTTACGCTACGGATGAAATACGACGATGGCTTCGTAGCGTACATCAACGGACGTCGCATTGCCGACGAGAATGCTCCAGCGGCGCCCGCATCCTGGAACGATTCCGCGATCGCCAATAACCCCGACCAGTCGGCGGCAGTCTTCGAGAACTTCACGATCGATCTGACCGCGCTGCAAGCGAGCGGCGCGGCGCTGCACGAGGGCACGAATATCCTGGCGATCCACGGCCTCAACGATTCAACGCTGTCCGGCGCGGGACTGAGCAGCGATATGCTCTTCGTGCCCGAACTCGTGTTGAGCGACGGACAATTGACGAATGGCGGCATGCCGGCGGGAATCCCCAACGCGCAAGCCGCGGTGGTCCAAATTGACATCAACCAGGTCGACTTCGATGCCAATCCCGCGAGTGGGAATCAAGACGAGGAATACATCAGGCTCGACAACCCGACGGGCATCGCCGTCGACATTTCCGGTTGGTCGCTGCAAGGCGGCGTCGCGCACACGTTCGCGCCGGGCACCGTCATTGCGGCCGGCGGCTCGCTTTTCGTCTCGCCCGACGTGGCTGTGTTTCGCGCCCGCCAGATCGGCCACAGCGGCGGCCAGTCTTTGTTTGTCCAAGGCAACTATAGTGGGCACATGTCCAACTTCGGGGAAGTGATCGAGCTGGTCGCCGTCGACGGCTCGGTCATCAGCACATTGACGACGCCGTCCGTGCCGTCGAACAACCAGCAATTCTTGCGGATCACGGAGATTCACTATCATCCCGCGGACGCGACGCCCGGCGAGATCGCCGCCGGATATGACGACGGCGACTTGTTCGAGTTCATTGAATTGCACAATATCGGCGACACGGCGACGCTGAACCTTGCCGGCGTTACGTTCACCGACGGCATTACGTACACTTTCGGCGACACGATGCTGCCGCCGGGCGGATACGCCGTCCTCGTTTCGAATGCCGGCGCGTTTGCCCAGCGCTACGGCTCGGTCCCGATTATTGATCAGTACGCCGGAAATCTTTCCAACGGCGGCGAATCGCTCAAACTCGAAGACTTCGACGGTAGCACGATCCACGAATTCACTTTCGACGATAACGGCGACGGTTGGCATCCGACGACAGACGGCGACGGATATTCGCTCGTCATCCGCGATGTGACGGCCGCCAATTCAACCTGGAGCGACGCCGCCGCATGGCGGCCCAGTTTCGAGCAAAACGGGTCGCCGGGAACGCGCGAGACGCTGCTTGGCGACTTCAATGCCGACGAACGCGTCGATCTGGTCGACCTGGCCTTTCTGCAATCGCAAATGGGCGCGTCCGTCGGCGTTTCTCCGGCGACGGGCGACTTGAATGGCAACGGGGTCGTTGATCGAGCGGACGTGGCTCGCTTCGTCCGCAGTTTCGGGCGGTCGGTTGCCGCGTCGCCCGCCGTGGCATCCGCTGCTGCATCCGCGGTGGTCGTTGGGTCGGCCCAGAGCGTACGAAACGACAACTCGCCGGTCACGCTTGGGCTTCGGCGTCGGGGTCGCGCTCCAACGGCGCGAACGATGAACATTGCGGCCGCGGATGTAGTGTTCGGCGGTGACTTCGACACGGCCAAGAGTGGCGGCGTCCGCGTCGACAGCTACGACTTGCACGCCACACGCCGACTTTCGCGGAGCGGGGCGCGCAACGTTGTGCCCCGCAATTAGCACGGCGAGCGTCGCGCCCGACAATTCGCGACGGGGCGCCGGATGCAATTCCCTCGACTTCCGCGAAGGACTGGAAACAATGCGATTATTGACAGTAGCGATTGTTGCGTCGGCGATTGCCGTGTCGGCGATTGCCGCGTCGGTGGGTCACGCCGCCGACGGTAACCGACTTACATACTTGGACGTCGACGATCCCTACTACGTTTCTGCTTCGTTTCCGAAATTGACGTCGCCCATGTTGGTCGGCGATGGCTCGGTGGACGCGATTCTCGTGTTGTCGATCGACGACATGCGCGACGCGGCGACGTACGAACGGTTCCTGCGCCCGACGCTCGACCGGCTGAAACAAATCGACGGCCGCGCGCCGGTAAGCATTTCCGCATGCAGCATCGATCCCAGCGAGCCGCACTTGCAGCGCTGGCTCAAAGAAGGATTGTCGTTCGAGGTGCATACGGTCGATCATCCGTGCCCCTTGCTTTCCGACGGCGACTTCGCCAAGGCCCGTTCGACGGTCGATCGCTGCATCGACAACTTGTTCCGAATTCCCAATGCGCGGCCGGTGGCCTATCGTGGGCCGTGCAGCGACATCTGGAATACGCACAGCCCGCGGTTCTTCACGGAGATTCTTAACAAAACGACGTCGGCCGGCAATTTTCTCAAATTCGATTCGACGGTCCATCACATTTTCACCAAGGACGACCCGGAAATCCCCAAGGCCATGCTCATCGATGAGGCCGGCCGCGAACGGTTCGCCAAGTTCACCTCGGGCATCGTGCCGATCTTCGGCCGGCACAATTACAAGTACGCCAACTACGTGGCGAACTATCCCTATCCCTACGTGGTGAGCCGGCTCTGTTGGGAAATTCCGATTCAGATGCCCGGCGACCACCAGGCGGCGTCCTACGAACCGGCATTCGGCCACCGCACGCTAACGGAATGGAAGGCCGCCATTGACGTGACCGTCGTCAAACGCGGCTTGATGACGCTCGCTTTTCATCCGTACGGCAAGACCAGCAACGAAGATCTGTTGGGCCTGATCGACCATGTCGTCGATCGCTACGGCAAGAAGGTGAAGTTTCTCTCGCTCCGCGACGTCGACGAATTGCTCATTCGCAACGTACTCGGCGGCCAAGCGCTGCGGGCGTCGAACGGCCAGGACAACGGCGTCCGCGTGCTCGACGTCAACGACGACGGATTTATCGACGTTGTGATCGGCAACGAACACACTCGGCAAACGCGCATCTGGTCGCCGAAGTCAGGCAAGTGGATCGTGTCGGGATTTCCCGTGATGCTCGTGCAGGTTGCGCCCGATGGAACGCGCCGTGACGCGGGCGCGCGATTCGGCGTAATCGACAAGAGCGGTTTGCCCGTCGTGATCGTTCGCAACGAATCGACTGCGGCCGCGTATGCCTTCGACGGCGAACGATGGGTCAGCCGACCGGATTTGCTGGTCGGTTTGCAGATCGACGGGAAGCATGTGCTTACGAACGCCGACCGCCGCGACCGCGGCGTGCGGCTTCGAGACCTCAACGGCGACGGAGTGTGCGAACTGCTCGTAGGCAACGAGTCGCAGTCTGCCGTGTTTGCCTGGCGCGCGGGCGACAAGCGATGGCGTCGGCTACCGTTTGGCCTGCCGGAAAGGACCGCCATCGTCGATTCACAGGGGCGCGATGCGGGAATGCGGTTCGTGGACTTGAACGAGGATAGTCAAGAGGCTGGCCGCAATGGCGCACGCGCCGACGTGTTGTTCTCGAATGAGTCGCATTACGTCGCCGCGCGTTTCGTTTCACTCGACGAGGGGTTTGGCAAACCGGTCGCCGAAGGCCAGCACGGCGAGGGCGAGCCCATCCCGCAGATCGTCGCCGATGGACAAAACAACGGCGCCTGGCTGCACTCGGGCCGGCTATGGGTGACGAATGAAACGACCGACGCCCTTCCCAATCACACGCAGAGCGTGTTGCTGCGCGATATTGGCAAGCCGGCGGCAAGTCCACCCGCTGCGGCGCCTCTCAAGCCGAAGGTCGTGCCGCATAACGCACCGGCGAAGGTGACGGCCGACGGCGACGGCGCGCTGCGGCTGTTGGCCGCGAACGCCGAGTTGTACGGGCGCGAAGGGCCGGGCACGATCGCCGTGTACGACGCCCAGATGTGCATCGGCTGGTGGAAGGATGAGAACGACTACGCCGTGTGGACGGTCGATGCGCCGCGCGCCGGTCGTTATGACGTCTTCTTGCATTGGTCGATACCCGATCCTATGGCCGGCAATCTGGTCGCATTGGAAGTCGGGCCGCACCGGTTGGTTGCTTCGGTTCCGTCGACCGGCGGATTCGAGCATTTTCGTCTCGCCAAGTTCGGAACGACGTGGCTCGAAAAAGGGCCAAACCGCGTCAAGCTGCGGCCGCTTGGACCGATCAAGGGGGAGTTGGCCGATCTCAAGGAGATCCGCCTCACGGCGGTCGACGACGCCGTGCCCGGCATTCCCGCCGGCGGCACGACACCGGAGCAAACGGTGGCGGGCCTGAGCGTGCCGGAAGGTTTCGAGGTCAACGTGTTCGCCGCGGAGCCGTGGGTATCGAATCCGACGTCGATTTGTGTCGACACCAAGGGCCGCATTTGGGTGACGGAATCGAGTATCTATCGTCATCCGGGCGGCACGCTGCGGCCCGACCGCATCAAGGTTTTCGAGGACGTCGACGGCGACGGCCGCGCCGACCGGGCAACCGTGTTCTTCGAAGGTTTGATGTCGCCGATGTCGCTGGCCGTGGCGGGCGACAGAGTGTATGTGGCCGAGTCGCCCTTTCTTTACGTGTTCGAGGATCGCAACGGCGATCTCAAGGCCGACGGCCCGCCGCGCAAGCTGCTCACCGGATTCGGCGGTTTCAACGACGATCAGTCCCTGCATGGACTGGCGCTCGGACCGGACCACAAGCTCTACCTGACGATGGGCGATCTCTCGTTCGACGTCACGGGACCGGACGGCATTCACGTTTCGCACGACGTCGGGGCGGTGCTACGGTGTGAGATGGACGGCACGAAGCTCGAAGTCATCGCTCGCGACCTGAAAAACCCGATCGAGGTTGCGGTCAATTCGTTCGGCGATGCTTGGTTCTCCGGCAATGACGACGACGGCACGCGAATGACGCGGCTCGACTACGCGCTCGAAGGCGGAAACTACGGTTGGCGGTATTGGGGCGTTTATGGCGAGCGGCGCAAGGTGTTCGGCTCCGGTCCCGAGGCCCATTGGCACACGAACGTGATCGGCGTCGTGCCGCCGATTTTGATGACGGGCTTCGGCGCTCCCTGCGGCAAAGCATTTATCGAACATGGCATGTTCGGCGAAGCTTATCGCAACACGCTGTTTCACGCCGATCCGGGGCCGCGCGAGCTGCGGGCGTATCACTTCACGCAGTCCGGGGCGGCGTTCGCCGCACGCCGCGAGACGGTTGTCGGCGGCGATGAGGACACGTACTTTCGCCCGGTCGACGTGGCAGTGGCAAACGACGGCGTACTGTACTTTTGCGATTGGTACGATCAGGGCATTGGTGGTCACGCCTACAATGACCGCTGGCGGGGGCGCATCTATTCGCTGCGACGCAAAGGCGACGGGCACCGGCGGATCGGCACTCCGGGACCGTTCTCATCGATCGACGATGCGCTCGTCTCCTTGGCCAACCCCTACTTCGACACGCAGTTCCTCGCTA
>JBBDYI010000074.1:0-6757 GCA_040901705.1 Pirellulales bacterium
CCACCGCGCATTACGGCGCAAGGACTTACGTCGACAATTGGGGAAGTTGGGCTAAGGACTGGCGGCTGGGGTCGCGGACCGCCACGTGAAAATGGCGTTGGGCGATCCTTCCGACCGAGATTCGATCTCGACGTGGCCGACTAGCTTCTTGCCTTGCACGGCGACGACTACTCGCTGAAGCGTCGCTACTTCGATCGTGCATTCGCCGCGGTCCCATCGCGTCACGCTGCCGCGATCGCCGGATACGGGGCCTTCGTAGTCCAAGTACGCAAGGCGATGGTCGTCGAGTCGTTCGGCATCGATCGGACGATCGATCGCCGGTTCTTCCTCGAGCGCCCAAGTGCGAAGCGCGTCGCCGTGTTCGACCATGAAGTCCCAATGCGACCGGCGGGCCGCGTCGGGCGGCAAATCGTGGCGTAAAACGACGAATCGGGGCATGTCAGGATTCGGGATTCGGGACTCGGAACGCGGGACTCGGGCGCGATTTTCCGCGGCGTTCGGCGTTTAGCCTTGCGATTCACGCTTGGGCGGCTTCCCAGATTATCCAGCCGACCGCCGCGACCGCCAATCGGGCCGCACAACCCGGATTTTCGGCAGGCTTTGCCGTTCTTACTTAACTTGCACAAGCGGGATTACCGATACCACCGTCAGAAACCGAGATTCGAGACCGCGCGGCAAGGTGCGGCCTCGGGCAAAACCGACCGTCTCGGGCAAAACCGACCGTTTACCACTTTGGCAAGGTGAGAGAAGCGATGACGATCTTCCGCCCCTTTTTTCGACTCGTGGCTTTGGCCGCCATCGTCGCCGTGCCGATGGTCGCCGTGGCGCAACATCCTTACAACTCCGACCGCGGCGGCATGTCGTGGACCCCGTCGGCGAACAAGTTCCAGCCGTTCGGGCCGACGGACTTCGAGATGGACTACGAGCCGTTCGCGATCGCCAAGGTCGACGATCAGGATTTCGACGGCAAGGAAGCCTGGACGCAGGGCGTGTTCTTCAGCTACGCCCGCGCAAACTGGCAACTCAGCCGGCCCGAAGGACACGTGCTCGGCGACCCGGCGTCCTACACCGCGTCGCCGGACGGGCTCGCGTTCTTCTCGCAGGAATCGGCCTTCCAGCAAAGCGTCCGCAATGCTCCGTTCGCCTGGGGCAACAAGTATGAGCTTGGCTACTGGGACGGCAGCACCGGCTGGATCGGCGGCGTGCTGGACTACGATAATCAATTGCAAAACACCGTCGACACGCAAGTCGCCGTGAACTTCGTCAATCCCGACGTCACCGACGTTTACATCGCGGCGGGCGTGCCGGTTCCGCAGGGCGTTCGAATTCATATGCTCGACGGTTTCTACGACCGCGACGGCGACGGCTTCGACGACAACCTCAACGGTCAGGGCAATGCCGGCCGATTTCTCGATTCCGACAACGACGGCGTCGGCGACACGCCGGTGACGAGCGTGCAGGACGTTGACTGGGAAGACCTTGGCCCGATGCCCACGCGGTTCGACCACCTCTCGACGCGGAACAGCGCCGAGACATCGGGCGTGGAACTGATGAAGATGTATCGCTTCCGCCCGTTGCACAACGAATCGATCCTCGAAATGTTCATGGGAGCGCGATACCTGGAGATGAACGAAGACTTCCAGGTCAACGCCCAAGGCGGTTTCGGCAATGGTTTCGAACAGTTGGGCAGCGCCCCGAATTCCAATGGAGTCATCACCCAGTTGCAGATCGAAAGCTTCTGGAATTCGCGGATCGACAACAACATCGTCGGCCCGCAGATCGGCGGACGCTGGTACAACCGAAGCGGCAAGTGGCTGTTCTCGGTCGAAGGCCGATTCCTGGCCGGCTTCAACTTCCAAAACATCCATCAACGTGGTCAATTGGCCGGCAATCTTCCCCCCGGTGTCCTCAACCAGGGCCAGCCCGGCCAGTTGAATCAGGCTCCAGTCCAAAACGCGCCGGTGGCGTTCGGCAACTCGCAGTTCGACCACTACCAGCGGTTTGAGGAATGGGCGCCGCTGGGCGAGTTGCGCGTCGAAACGTCGTACCAGCTCACCAAGGCCGTGGCCTTCAAGGTCGGCTTCATGGGCATGTACGCCGACGGCATCGGCCGCGCCAGCAGCCTGGTCGTCTACCAACTGCCGACACTGGGCATCGGCGGCAACAACCGCGAGGACGTGTTCCTCACCGCGTTAAACATCGGCCTGGAAGTGAATCGGTAGGGCCGCCTGATATCAATAGGCCGGAGGGTGCGGCTGGCCTTGCGGCGGGCCGACTTTCGGGCGTCAATCGAAACGGTAACGGTCGGTACGATGCGGCCCAGGCGTCTTTCATGGCGTCTGGGCCGATCGTCGTTTGCGACGCCGCAAAACTCTCGTTTGTGGGGTGGCCGAAAACCGTTTGCTCCACCGCGACCGAATCGGTATGTTGGGAAAAACGCTCGACCCACGGGGCTTCTGCGGATTTCCACCAGGCATGGCGATACAAGACGGCATGATGACTCCAGCACGTCAGCAGCGGCGACAAGCGGCCGTCGCGGAGTTCGACGAACACGAAGGCCGCCGCGACGGCGAGGCGGTCGTCGCGCGACTCGACGATGCGTCCGCATTATTGGCGGACCGGGTGTTCACGCGGATTCATGGCGACGTCGAAAAGAACATCGGTATCGATTCTTTTTACAACCCCCTGTCCGAGGCCAAAGCGGAATCGCGAGCCAAGGCCGAAGTCGACGCTTTTTTCGCGTGCGAAGCCGCCCTGTTTGCCGAAGAACGGGAGTACGTCCGCGGTGGTGATCGCGGTGGCAATGGCGGCGGCGATGGCTGGTGCCAAACGTGGATAGCGGCGCTCGTCGTGGACGAAAGCGCCTTGGGCATACCGGCTGCGCAGCGGCTGGCGTCGTACCGCGACAAATCGGCCGATGATCGGCGGCGCGGCTTTTCGCTGGTGCTGGAACGGGCGTTTCCCGAGGCGACGCGGGCCCCGTTGGTTATCTATCGGCTGCTGCCGCTGGCGATTCGGCTGGCGACGGCGCAGGCCTTTGAGCGAGCCGACCACGCCCAGGCGCAGCGCGATCGGCAATTGGTGCTGCTGCCAAGCATTCTCGATTGCACGACGTGCAACGGAGCCGTTCTGCCCAGCGGCACGGCGTGCGATCGCTGCGGCAATCCGTTCTGGAAATACGAATTGCTGACCGCCGAGTGGTAAGGCGGCTGCGGTCTCGTTGGGGCGAACACGCCCGTATTGGACGCGGCAATTCGGACACCGGTGCGCATAAAGAAAGCGAGACGGCCCGCTGCGTTCACGGGATCGGGCCTTGCGGTCCCGATCCCACCTGCCCCAACGAGGTTCGACGTGGCGGATCGTCTCGCATAGATACTTCGTCCGCTGCGGCGGTTCAATGACGTTGCGATTGCCGCAAAGTCCTGCGGGTTGCCGCAATGCGGTGCTCCACTGGCGGGATAGTGGCCGACCGGGGCCGATTCGGCGATCGCCTTTTGCTCCGATGCCAAGCAAGCGGCCGTGACGCCGCGGAGCGTTTTCGGGTGTAGCGCAACGGCCGTGACGTACCGGTGATCGAACCAATACCCCCATTTGCCCGTATTACCGGAAATGCCGGCAGACAACGGTGCGAAATCGCAATGCAGCCCATACGCGATCGCGCCGGCGAAGCCCAGAATGCGGCGTTTTCGACGTGTCGCGGATATGCGGATTTGGCGGCGGCTGGCGTCGGATTGCCGGCACGGCGGCCAATCCATTTGGTTGAGCTAGCCGACGCCGTGGTTATCATGAAACGATAGGGCCATTCGTCCCGCGGACCCCGGTCCCCCCGCCAACCGTCGCCACCAGGATCGAGACCAACTCATGCACCTTTTGCGTCGGCCGATTCTCGCGCTGATTGTCGGCGTCTTTGTGCTCGCCGCGGCGGCCATCGGGACATGGGCGGTTTGGTTGCACGACCAGACGCCGCTCGCGCCTAGAGACGCGGCCGAGCGGCTCGTGACGCAATGCCAGTGGCAGGCCGCGGCCGACGCTTGCGATGTTCTGCTGGGCGAGGCGCCCGACGACGGCGAGGTCGTGATGTGGCGCGGACGCAGCCGCTTGGCGATCGGCCAGTTTCGCCGGGCCGTCGACGACTTTACGCGGGCGATCGAGCTGCGGCCGACAGACGCCGAACCGCGTTACTATCGCGCGATGGCTCATGAGCGACTCGGCGAGACGGAACTGGCCGCCGCGGACTTCGATGCCGCGCGGGCGATCGATCCGCATCAAGACAAACTGATGGCCGCGGTCCGCGCCGAACAAGTGGCGGCCGATGTCCAAAGCATCGCGTTGGCGGCCACGCGACGCGAGGAACAGCGCTCGGCCAAGCGCTGCTCGGTCCAAACGAATCTCGTCGATCAACGGGCATCGGCAATGCGCCAGGCGAATTTCGCGTCGCTGACGTCGGACAATGTTCGCCACGAAGACTCGGCCGCCAACTCGCGCGGCCCGAACGCAACGACGACGCCAGGTGGGCGGCTAAGTGACGGTCAGTCGGCGTTGTCCGAGCTTTGGGCGAAGGACGTCGCCGATACTGACGCGATGGACGTGACCGCGGCTTCACCGGGAAACGCCGGTTCCGCATATGTCGCGCTTCTGACGTCGCGACAGCCGGCATCCGAGCACGCACGCAGCGCCGCTTGGGATTTCCCGCGTCAGCGGAGCGAGGCGATCGACCCGCACACGACGAACGAGCCGCCGCCATCGAGCGAACCACACAGCGGCAAAGCCAAGATGCCCGGCGCGGATGCGGCACCTCGGCCGATTTCGGCGGCGGCGGCATGGCAGCAATTCCAGCAACGTCAATTCCAGCAACGTCAAAATCGCCCGCAACAGCGCGGCACGATCGACTTGTTGGCGAGTGCAACGACCGCCGGATCGCAGCCGACGATTTACAGCGGGAATCCGGCGGCGGCGAAGACCGCAGAATCATCCATGCCGGAGCAATTCGGAAAATACCCGATTCGAACCTGGTCGGCTTACGATGCGGCACAACCTGTGGCCGCTTCGCCATCGGGCGGACTGGGCCTGCTTGCCACTTCGCCGCTGACCATTTCGCCACCTGGACATGCCGCGACGCCGGCCTGGCTGCAATCGCAGCGGCGCGAAAAAGCCGACAATTCAATGTCAACCGCGACGATTCCGCTGGCCGCGCAAGCAGCGGATATGAGCGCGGCGTCGGCGGCGTCTCGCCCTGGCGTGCTAACGACGGCGCTGTACGAGTTTTTCGCGCCGCCCGCGTCGCAGGTGGATCCGCCGCTGGTGACACACGCCGCTCCGTTGCCGGACTGGATCGCTCGGCCGTCGTTCGCCGCGCCGAAATAACGCCCCCACTCTGGCGGCCAGGAAGACGTTTTCCGAAACCGCGCTGGCGACCCGAACTTCGGCCCGCGGTGCCATGTCGGCATGATCGAGAATCCGTTTCAATCTCCGCAAACGGTCGAACTTTCGCCCACCGACCGCGTTTACGAGCCGCCGCTGCCCGGCGGTTGGCGACCGGGACTTCCTTTGACGGTGCTGTTGCTCGGGTCGCTGGCCTTGTTGGCGATCGCGTTCTTGCTGACGTGATTGGCGAGGCGATACGCCGTGCGGACGGGACCGGCGATCTAGGTCCGGTTGACGAAACTCTTTTGGGCAGCTAGCTTTACGAATAGGGATTGTCGAATTAACCCAGACGTGGATTGTGTTGCTTGCCTACTGCCGAATCGATGCGGTCGGACACGACGTTCGACCAGATGGACCTTTCCGATGAAATGCTCGCCGCCTTGAAGAAGGCCGGCTACGAGCAGCCCACGCCCGTCCAAGCGGGGTTGATTCCCCGTGCGCTGGAAGGGGTCGACATCATGGGCCAGGCCCGCACCGGGACGGGCAAGACCGCTGCGTTTGCGATTCCGATTCTCGAAGGCCTCCGCGACGGGAAAATCCGCGGCCCGCAAGCACTGGTGCTCGTACCCACGCGCGAATTGGCCGTTCAGGTCCGCGACGAGTTCGCGAAGCTGGCCGAGGGGCAGCGGGCGCGATCGGTGGCCCTGTACGGCGGCAAGCCGATTCGCCAGCAGATCGAAAAAATCCGCGGCGGCGTCGAAGTGGCCATCGGAACGCCGGGCCGGTTGCTCGATCTGATGTCGCGCGGCGTACTGTTGCTCAACGACGTCGACATCATCGTGCTCGACGAAGCGGACCGGATGCTCGACATCGGTTTTCGCCCGGACATCGAAAAAATTCTTCGCCGCGCGCCGACGGACCGCCAGACGCTGCTGCTGTCGGCGACGATTCCGCCGCCGGTCGAACGTTTGGCCCGGCGTTATATGGACGCTCCGGAAGTGATGAACTTCTCGCCGACGGAGATTTCCGGCGACACGATCGATCAGTTTTACTTCACGGTCGACGGCGAGCGAAAGTTCGACTTGCTCGTGGCGCTCGTCGAACGAGAACAGCCCAAGCAGGCGATTATCTTCTGCCGCACCAAGCGCGGTGTCGACAAGGTGCATCACCGGCTGGCGCGAAAGCATCCCGAAGCCGAGTGCATCCACGGCGATCTGGCCCAGAACGTCCGCGACCGTGTGATGGCCGCATTTCGCGCCGGCAAAGTCCGCTACCTCGTCGCCACCGACGTCGTCGGCCGCGGCATCGACGTGTCGGGCATTTCGCACATCGTCAATTACGACATTCCCCAGTTTTGCGACGACTACGTCCACCGGGTCGGCCGCACCGGACG
>JBBDYI010000075.1:0-6747 GCA_040901705.1 Pirellulales bacterium
TCGCTGGTGCGGAGGCTGCAATTGCCTTGATTCTCATGTTGAGGATGGCGACATTGCCGTCCTACAGTCTGGAACATCGTGACTTCTTTCCCGAACATCGGCAGCGTTTGAGCCACGAACATCATCAATGTGCCTGAGCGCGGAGCACCGATTCCATGAACGGACTGAATATCGTTTACGTGATGTCGAATCCGGCAATGCCGAATATGGTCAAAATCGGACGCACCGCCGGTGAGGATGCGAAGGCGCGGATCGCCCAGCTGTACACGACCGGCGTCCCTGTGCCCTTCAC
The DNA here is from genome assembly GCA_040901705.1 of Pirellulales bacterium. GTDB lineage: Bacteria > Planctomycetota > Planctomycetia > Pirellulales > PLA5 > PLA5. The sequence goes on from JBBDYI010000075.1 coordinate 293, forward strand.
GCTGGAATACGCGTGCAAGGTGGCCAATGCCGACGAGGTCGAGAAGTCGCTGCACGCGGCCTTTTCGCGATCCGCCATACGCTTGTTGCCACGGTGATCGCCCATCGCAAATCCAATCGGATCAGTGACGATCGGCCATCCGCCGCCGCAGCGCCGTACACCGCTGCCCCGTATCAACGCGGCGAACGGCCATCGACAACGCCCGTGCCGTTCCGACCAACACGACCAACTGCTTGCCCCGCGTCACGGCCGTGTACAGCAGATTCCGCTGCAGCATGAGATAGTGCTGCGTGTGCAGCGGGATCACGACGCACGGAAATTCCGATCCCTGGCTTTTATGGATCGACAGCACGTAGGCCAGCGCCAGTTCGTCCAGGTCGCCGAAGTCGTAATCGACCGATCGGCCTTCGATCCGCACGGTCATGTAGGCGGTGGGAAACGACAGTTTTCGATTATAATACGAACTTAGCGACAGACGATGAATCCGCGAACCACACGCGTTTGCAGAAGGCGCTATCCGAAAACGAAACACCGAAGGACTGTTTTGCATTGCTTTCATCCTTGCCAGCGAGGTGCGGCATGTCCGACTCCGATACGCAGGATATTCTGAACCGGGTTCGTCAGGGCGACTCCGCAGCGGCGTTTACACTCTACAACCGCTACGTCGGACGGCTAGTCGGCTTGGTTCGGCGCAATCTCCCACGGCAATTCGGTCGCCGTATCGAAGCGGAAGACGTCGCACACGCCGCTTGCCGTAGTTTTCTAATTCGATTTCGCGATGATCAGTTCGACGTTCAGGAGAGCGGCGCCGCGTGGCGGTTGCTGGCGGCGATGGCGATGAACAAGTTGCGTCAGGAGAAACGATTTCACATGGCGGAGCGAAGGACTGTCGCCTCCGAAGAGAGTGTTGCCGTCGACGGAAGTGTGTTCGGCGTCGCCGTCGGCAAACTCGTCAGCGAGCCGCTGCCTGACGAAGTGGCCGCCCTCAGGGAAGTGCTCGAAGGCCTCATGGCGTCATTGGCTTCGGCAAAACGTCGGATTGTCGAACTTCACTTGCAGGGCTGTTCCGTGGCTAAAATAGCGTCGGACCTGAATTGCTCGGAGCGAAATGTCCAACGATCGCTACAAGAATTCCGCAGGCTCCTGGAGAATCAATTGGTCGGCTGCGAACCGTTTGTCGCCCCACAGCAAACCCTCGGCTTCAAACGAGCCGTGAGCGGACCCGCTGGTTCGGAATGATCGCCAATGCCGTTGGTTCCCGATTCTGGCACACGCTTGGAAAGCCTTACCGCGGCCCGCGAACCATTTGGCGCACGGCGTTTTGGGTTGCTCGGTGACCACTCGACGCCCGCAACGACATCGGTGCATCGATGCCGTCCACGTCAAGTGATTCGCCCTGGTTGGCCTGCCGGAACCGTCTATGCGCCCACAACGTCCGGGAATCGACCGCATGGTCCCCAGCGTCGTTCGCGGTTGGCCAATCCGCCAGCGTCTGATCCTGGGCCGCGATGCGGCGAGATCGTGCGACGATCGCAGCCGGAACAGACGCGCAAGTCGCCAACTTGCGGCCAAGATGCGCTACGAGCATCGCCACGTCCGCGGTCGTCACCGCGCCATCGCCGTTTAGGTCGCCGTCCGACCGAGTGGCACCGGCGGCGACGCCCCAGCTTTGTTGCAAGAGCGCAATATCGGCGACGCCGACTTTCCCGTCCCCGTTGAGGTCGCCCACGAGCGTCGGTGGCGACAGCGAACGCACGGAGATGCTATCAATCGTGGTAACGCTGTCCTTCCAAAAGCCGAGTCGGTGCCAGTCGATGTAGACCGTCTCCGCCGTGGAAAGCCCCGCCTGCGCCAACAGCCGATCGAGATCGAACCGATACTGCGTGTACTGCCGCAGTGTTGGTGCGAGGTCTAGTTTGCCGTCGCCGTCGACATCGGAGAACCGTGTTTGGCCGTCGTTCTCCAGCAGCGTCGCCACTGAGCCGACCTGCGTCCAGGTCGAGCCGTCGCCGCTAAGCAGCAGCTTGGCCATATTCCGCTCGTCGCGGGTGACGCGCTGCAGGGAGAATTCTAGCTCCAGGTCCTTGGCCCCCGTGTAGTTCGACAGGTCCAGCGCCAGCACGGCGTCGTGCTGCGTCCAGCAGTCGGCGATCTGCGTCGCTTCGAGGTGATAGTCACCTTCGTAAGGTCCGTGAGTGGAGACGATCCGCCAGTCGCCGCCTCCCCAGTCATATTCGCCCTGGGCTTTGAACGCCCAGCCCGCAAAACTTCCCAACGACCCGCTCTCGAAGGATTGCGCATAGGGCAACGACTGTGGTACGATCCGCACGAACAACGTGCCTGCGTACACGTCGTCGTCCGTTTCGCCGTTGATCGTGTCGCGGTCCTGGTTCATCGGCACGCCGTCGGTGCCGACGATATCGGGGCCGATCCGCAGCGTGTACAGTCCTCCCAGTCCCGGCGTCGCCAGGTTTATGCGAAACGTCAAATTGTCTGTGGTGCTGACATCGGTGACGGTGGCAACCGATCCGGGCAGCGTAATCGAAACGTCGCTCGGTGTGAACGTCGCCGCATCGACCGGCTCGTCGAACGTCACGTCGAAGTAACTCGCGTCACCCGTTTCCACCAGCGGCGTCTGCGAGACAATGTACGGTCCATACGGATCGACGTCGCTCAGCCGCACATTGTCGATGATGACTTCATCTCCCAAACTGCCTCCGAAGTGCGAAAACCGCACGTAAAGCGGGCCGTCGCGTGAGATACCGGCCGACGCCATCGCGTGCCCAACGTCGTTGGCATAGTAACCGTAGACGCCGGCCCGAACATTGAAAGTCGCCAACCACGTCCACGATTCTCCGTCGCCGCTGATCTGCACGGTCGCTGCGTTCGTGTACGACGTGGTATCCATTTTTCCGAAAAAGTCGAGGTAGATCGGCGCATCGGCCGGCCACGACGCCACGTCAAGCGCGATCACCGCGTCCTGCGTCGCTTGGCCGTTCTCCGTCTGCCTTGCAACCAAGGCGTCGCCACCGTTATGGCCGACGCCTTCCTCGAGCGACCACCGGCCCGAGCCGGAAGTCGCAAACGACCAGCTTCCGAGTTCGCCGGCGTCGATATCCTCGAAATCTTCGGCATGGGGGAGGGTCGCCCTGGTTGCCGGACCAATTTCGAACGCGGCCGCGAACGTGTCATGGCCGTTTGTTTCGCCGCTGATCGGATCGCCGTCCTGATTCAGCGCGTTCCCAGCCGCGTCGCGCACATCAGGTCCAACGAGCACGCGATATCGACCGTTGATCGTCGCGGCCATCGCCAGCGCCAACGAAAACGTCCTGCCATCGCCGACGTCGACGGCCGGCCCAATCGTACCCACGTCGTTTCCAAAGGGATCGATGATCCGCACGTCGTCTGGCGTCAGAGTCGCCGCGTCGATCGCCTCGTCGAACGTGAACGAGATTTCCTCCACTGGCGCGGGCACGACCGTCGCAGGCGTCATGGCGACCACGCGTGGTCCGAACAGGTCTTCGTCGCTCACGCGCACGTCGTCCCAAAACATCACGTCGCTCACCGACCGGCCGGCGTGCGAGAACCGCAGGTAAACGTTGTCGTCGGCCGCGATGCCAGCGGTGTCGAGCGCCGCTCGCAAATCGAACACGAAATAGGACGGCTCGCCAATCGGCGGCGATAGCGCGTAGATTTGCGACCAGACGTCGCCGTCGCCGCTGGCATAGACGCCGCCGAAGTTACCCGCCAAACGCCCGATCCGCGTTGCCCAGAAGTCGAGAACGAGTCCGTCGTCGGCCGCCAGATTGGAAAGGTCCAGCCGCAGCACGGCGTCCTTCGTGGTCCGAGCGAAGCCCGACTGGCTCGACTTGAGGTGATACGCGCCGCTTTGCGGTTCGCCTTGCGCCGTGACATCCCAGAGTCCGCCGTCGGTTACGTCGAAGCTCCAGCCAACCAATCCGCCCAGCGAACCGGCTTCGAATCCGTCGGCGGTCGGAAACGCGCGGGCGAAAGGCGTGGAAATCGAGAAACTGCCGTGATACGGCGAACTGCCGACCGCTTGACCGTCGATCGTCGCGCCCCCCTGGTTCATCGGATTACCGGCCGTGTCGGTGATGTCTGGCCCCACGGTGACGCGATACACGCCCGGCAACTGCTGCGGTGCAAAGGTAACCTGCCAATTCATCGGAGTGATCGGCGTCAGCGACGTGACGGCGATCGGCACGCCGTTCGGACCGACGACACGAACGTCGACGGCCGAGAAGCTGGCGGCGTCGATCGGGTCGTCGAACGAGAGCGACATCATCGTCACCGGACCGCCGACGCTCCCCGCTGGCGATTGCGCGATGACATTCGGTCCGAAAAAGTCGATCTGGCTGACGCGGAAATCGTCCAGCCACATCGTGTCGCCGACTTCCTCGCCATAGTGCCGCAATCGGACAAAGGCTTGCGATTGGCCCGCGATGCCGGCCGCAGCCAGCGCCGCGTCGAGATCGAACGCGTAATGCGTGTAGCGCCCCTCGTTGGGCCGCAACATGGCCACCTTGCTCCACACGCCATCGCCGCCCCGCAGTTCCAGCACGCCGTAGTTCTCGTCGCCCGTGGCGCTCGCGTCGCGGTCGCGCCGAATCCAGAAATCGAGCGCCAGGTTCTGAGCAGACTGCAGACCGGCGAGGTCGATCGCCAGCATCGCTTCTTGGATCGAGTCGCCGGATTCGGTCTGTACGGCGCGGAGGTGATGCTGTCCCGAATGCGGCGTTTGCAGGTCGGACGCGGCGTCCCACAGCCCGCCTTCGGAGACGGCGAACGACCAGCCGGCCAGTTCGGCCAACGCGGGATTCTCGAATCCCTGCATATACGGAATCGCCTGGGGTGTTTGGCCGATGCTCTCGTTCGCCGCGCCGGGCGTGCCGCCGGCGGCGCTGGCCGTCCAATTGGCCGCGTCGTTCCCATAGCCGGTCGCCGTGGTCCGCACCAGCGACGCTCCGCGGCCGTCGGCCAACATGCTCCAGGGGACCTCGTTGTCGTATTCGACGTGATCGCCACGAACCTCGCCACCGATCTGCGGCTGAAACAGCGTGACGGCCTCGCCGGCGTTGTCCAGCGCGCTTGCATACGGTCCAACGACGGGCACGCCTTCCGGAACGGAGTTATTCACACGGAACAGACCCGGATCGATCGGCGCGACGACGAGGTAGCCTCCCGCGGCGATCGTCGTTGCGACGGGAAACGCATAGTTGACGCCGGTCACTCGCCAACCGTCGAGCAACACGTCTTCGGTCGACGTGTTGAACAGTTCGATGAACTCGTCGCCTCCGTTCGCTGGCGCGTACATGATCTCGTTGATCACCACCGGGCTGACGAGCGGACCGGCGTTCGCCGCGCCGCGTGAAAGCGCCGCTTGGCGGACGAAGTCGACGCTGCCGTCGCTCTTTACGTGGCGGCCGAACGAAACGTCCGCCTCCGCCCGATCGAACAGCACCGATTCGCGATAGCCGGCCGGCTGGCCGTCGCGGGCCGAAGTCAACGTCAATTGTTCGCCGTTGCGGCTCAGGCCGAACCCAAAATGCACACCCTCATCGAGCACCAGGTAGCCGTGGGCAGGCACGAACAACCCATCGGGCAGTATCGCCCGCACCGCCTCGTTCGGATCGTCGCTCAGGAACCAGCCGCCGACCTCGACGTTCTCGTCGGTCGTGTTGAACAACTCGATCCAGTCCGTCACACCACTGGCGTACACTTCGTTGATCACCAGCGAACCCGGCGCCAAGAACGGATCGCCCTCGCCAGGTGAACCATTCGAGTAGGCGCTACGTTGCCAAGCGCCGAACCATGCAACCGCGTGCGATGCGGCGTTGATCAGCGAGAACCCTTCTCCGTCCGTGAGAAAATCGCTGTCGTCAAAATAGTATGAGCCGACTCCCTCGTCGAACGATCCGTACAGGCCAATGGGCTCTCCGCCATTCGCCAGCCGGCCGCGATACTCGCCGGCAATGGCGAATCCCGTTCCGTACCGCGCCGCGAAAGCATCGGCGTTACTAACCACGAGCACGTAGTCGCCGGGCGCGAGCGTATGGATGCTCCCCGAGAAAAACTCGAACTCCACTCCCTGTCCAAAACGAAGGCCATCGAGCACGATTACGTCGGAACTCGTGTTCGTCAACTCGATGAACTCGAAGGCGTCGTCCTCGTCGAATCCCGCGGCGATTTCTGCGGCCGTCGGCGGGCCCGGGTGATACATAATTTCGGTCACGACGATCGGCGGCGGCGCATTCGTGATGAACGTTGCCACGGTCTCCGGACTCCATTCCGATCCCGCCAACGACCTTGCCGTCAAGCGGACGCTACGATCGAGCACGATCGGCGCCGAGTACCGCTGCGCCGCAGGCGACAGTGCGCCGCCCGCCAGCCGCGGATCGCTGCGGCCTGCCTCGGCCAGGTTCTGCACCGCGCCT
>JBBDYI010000076.1:0-1073 GCA_040901705.1 Pirellulales bacterium
AGCGGCGTTCGTTCGAACAGCCCGTCGCTGGGCAAGCCGCGAAAGCGGGCCAACAATTCCGCCCGCTGCCCGTCCGACGTTTCGCCGCAGACGAAACCGCATTCGATGCCATGTTTTTCGGCGAGGACGCGGACGACGTGTTCGCCGTGGCGGACACCTGAAGCGAAGATCAGGCACGCTTGGCGATCGCGGGTCTGCTCGACGATTTCTGCGCTGGCGGCTTCGACGAGCGCATCCTGGTCCATCAAATCTTCCAGTTCGCCGGCGACGAATTCGCCGCCGCGGACGTGTAGCCCGCTGGTGTCCGCTTTCTGCCGCCCGGCCTTCGTAACCAGCGGACACAAAAAGCCATCCTGAATCAGTTCACGAATCCCGACTTCGTAACAGACTGCGTTGAGAATGTTGTCGGGACCACAGATCATGCCCGACTTCATCCGATACGGCGTCGCCGTCAGGCCGATCACGCGCAGGTTCGGATTGACCTTCTTGGCGTCGACCAGGAATTGGCGATACATGCCGTCGCCTTCTTCGGGGACCATGTGGCATTCATCCACAATCACCAGATCGAAGGCATCCAGTTCGCAGGCCCGCTTGTAAATCGACTGGATGCCGGCCACGATCACCGGCCGATCCGTATCACGGCGATTGAGACCGGCCGAGTAGACGCCGAACGGCAAGTCCGGCGCGATGGCCCTGAGCTTGTCGACCGCCTGTTCCAACAATTCCTTGACGTGAGCGAGAATCAGCACGCGGCCGTCCCAAAGCTGCACGGCGTCGCGGCAGATCGTCGACAGCACCGGCGTCTTACCGCCCGCGGTGGGAATCACGACGCACGGATTGTTGTCGTGATCGCGCAAGTGTCGGTACACCGCGTCGATGGCCGCTTGCTGGTAGGGTCGAAGTTCCACGATCTTCCGCCTCAATTCACCGAACACTTCCAATCCAAAACCCGGCGTCGGGACTTGCACTCGAAATCGGCGTTATGAGCGCCGCCCACACTGTGCCGCCGCGTCCGCGTCGTGCCCCGAGACCCTACGGAACACGCCGCACCGCCTATGCTGCTACCTGGTTGG
>JBBDYI010000077.1:0-6715 GCA_040901705.1 Pirellulales bacterium
TGGCGGGTAAGTCGGACAGCGGGAAAACGTAAATCACGCGGTCGGAGATTCGCGGCGCGCGATCCCAGCGCGCGGCATCACGCGCTCGGGTGTCGCCAATACGCACCGTCGCGATTTCGGTTCGCGATCGGCATTGAGAAAACGGGAATCGAGAAACCCAGCGCCGCGAAAGCTGGCGATGAGAAATGCGGCGGCGTCTTCGCCGGCCCAGCAAACTTCCGCATCGCGATTGGCCAGGCTCTGCATCTCTAGTCGTTCCAAATTGAAGGCCGGTTCAACGCGCGCCGGCCCAGAGAAGGCTTGAGTGCGACTCTACTTGTGGCCGCCGAACGTGTCAATGCCGCAAGGCGGCCACGCAAGACGATTCGCCGCCGCTCACCGATGCAAGCAAATAGATTGCAATTTCATCCGATCGATCTGATCTTCCGCAAAGCGGCGGTCGCACCCGCCGCGCACTCCGCCGCTGTGCGACGTCGGCGATTCCAGCGCGGCCAGCGTCGCGGCCAGGGTCGGTGCCAACATCTCGCCGCGCGTACCGTTGCCGCGTCCGCGTCTTGTGGATTGCAAAACGCAGCGGCCCCGCTGCAAGTCGCCTTCCCGTCGGAGCTTGCACGCCCTTCGGCCGATGCGGTATGCTATGTCCGCCGCTAGAAGCGGCCGGCCGCGCGGCGTGCTAGCATTGCATCGCCCGTAGCGCGTGCTAGCCTCGCCTCCTCTCACGGATGCCCTTAGCCATGTTCTCACAATTGCCGTTCTCGCAATTGCCCATGCTGCTGGCTCAGAATGCCCCTGGACGCAAGGCCCAAGGCGACGACGGTCTGCTTTTCTGGCTCATCGTCGGCGGCATCGTCTTTCTACTGTTCATCGTTTTCATTCTGTCGCTCAGCTACGGAAAAATTTGGCTGCAAGCCTACATGTCGCGGGCTCGCGTTAGCATTTTCAGCCTTGTCGGCATGACGTTTCGTCAGGTCCACTCGAAGCTCATCGTCGAAGCCAAGATCAAGGCCATGCAGGCCGGCATCGGCACCGATCCGCACACCGGCATCACCACCCAACGGCTCGAAGCCCATTATCTCGCCGGCGGCAACGTTGTCGGCGTGATCAACGCGATCATCGCCGCCCATCGGGCGAACATCGACCTCGATTTCGACCGCGCTGCCGCCATCGACCTGGCCGGCCGCGACGTGATCGACGCCGTCCGCACCAGCGTTTATCCGAAGGTGATCGATTGTCCAGCAAACGGCGGCACGCTCAGTGCGATCGCCAAGAACGGTGTCGAGCTCAAGGTTCGTGCCCGCGTCACCGTCCGCACCAATCTCGAACAGCTTATCGGCGGAGCGACCGAGGAAACGATCATCGCCCGCGTCGGCGAAGGCATCATCACGTCGATCGGCTCGGCCGGCAGCCATCTGGAAGTGCTGGAGAATCCCAACCGCATCTCGAAGGCCGTGCTCGAACGCGGCCTCGACGCCCACACCGCGTTCGAGATCGTCTCGATCGACATCGCCGACATCGAAGTCGGCGAGAACATCGGCGCGCGGCTGCAAGCCGATCAGGCCGAAGCCGACACCCGCGTCGCCCGCGCTCGGGCAGAACGCCGCCGCGCCGACGCAATCGCCCGCGAGCAGGAAATGAAGGCCAGAGTCTCCGAGAACCGTGCTCGCGTGATCCTTGCCGAAGCCGAAGTACCGCTAGCGATGGCCGACGCCTTCCGCGCGGGCCATTTCCACGGCCAAAACGGTGAAGACGGACGCGGCCCAGCGGTGTAGCGTTCGAATTCTCTCATCGTCCCGCGCGCCAGCACCGCTATCTGCCAAATTGACGCGCGCGGTGTGACCCATCCGCCCATGCCGCCGCGCGCCCTCTCGGATTTCTTTTCGCCGCACTTGACTGAATCCGTATATTTAAGTTAACCAGCGCGGGCCATTTCCGGATAATACACCGGGCCGCGACGGTAACCGTGAAGACGGTCGCCGTGGATTTGGCACTGGACTTGCTTTATCCCACGTCGCCAAATGCACGGCCGTCAGTTTCGACCCAATCTCGGCCATGGTTGGCAATCGCCCGGGGGGGCCATGGAGCGTAGCGGCTGAGGCTGTGTGGAGCAGCCCAGGCCGAAGGCGGCAGTTCACGCCAGCATGAACGCCGCTCAGTAACGTCCCATTTATCCCGCAAATGGAGGTGCAAAAATGTTAGTTCTCAGTCGTAAACCGGGCGAGCAGATTCGAGTTGGCGACGACATCACGATCACGGTCGTGGAAGTCCGCGGCAACCGCATCAAGATCGGCATCGAAGCGCCCCGCAGCGTCGGCGTCGCCCGTAGCGAACTCGAACCGAAAGCGCGACGAACGGTTGGTCGCGCGGTCACTACTCTGGTCGCCGAACAACCACTGGAATCGGTCGTCTGCGTACATTAGTTCCCCAGGCAGTCGGCCAGCGAGTCGATTTTCGCGCATCCTTGAAGTTTGCAAGTGCGGGAGGCGAGTACCACGCCGACGCCCGGTGCCGCTCGACGGCCCTCGGCGGCGGAAGGATCTGGCCTCCCGCATTTTTTCATGCGCGACGCCCGGCAGGCCGCGTTCTCAACGCCGTTGTCCACTCTCGCGCCGGCCATTAAGCTAGCATCGCTACTTAGGCCGCGTTGGCAACGAAAAACCAAGTGTCTCGCCCGCTACGTCAGGAATTCGCCGTGCGTCCCTGGATACTCGCGGAAACGAACTACGCCCACGTCAGCAATGCTGGCTATGAAGTCGCCGTCCTCCCGTTCGGAGCCACCGAACCGCACAACCTTCATCTCCCCTACGGCACCGACACGTTCGAGGCCATCGCCATCGGCGAGCGAATCTGCCAGGCCGCCCACGAACGAGGCGCCCGCGTCGTACTGCTGCCGACGATTCCATTCGGCACGGAAACCAATCAACGGGCGTTTCCGCTATCGATGAACCTCAACCCGTCGACGGTGGCGCGGATTGTCGCAGACTTGGTCGAAACGCTCGTCGCCAGCAACGTGCGAAAAATCGTGCTGCTCAACTGCCACGGCGGCAACGAGTTCAAAGGCGTGCTCCGCGAAATGTACGGCAAAACGTCGGCCGCACTGTTTCTCTGCAACTTCTTCACCGTACTCAATGACGTCAGCGAAAAAATCTTCGCCAACCGCGACGACCACGCCGGCGAAATGGAAACGTCGCTCGCGCTGGCGTACTTTCCGCACCTCGTCGCCAAGAATGCCGACGGAACGCTGGCCGCCGACGAAGGCGCAATGGCCGCCACGCGGTTCGACGCCGTCAACAGCGGCTGGGTGTCGATCACGCGGCCGTGGCACCTGCTGACCACCAACACCGGCGCGGGCAATCCGCATCAGGCAACCGCCGAGAAAGGCGAGCGCTACATGGCGATGTTCGTCGAGCGGCTGTCGACCTTCCTCGTCGAACTGTCGGCGGCGAAGCTCGACGAGAAGTTTCCCTACTGAGAAACCGCGTTACGCCACGCCCGTCAAACGCTCCGCGTCATCGCGATCACGGTCGACATCTGCCGCGTCAGTTCTTTGTAGCGCTGCCGGCCAAATAGCCCCACCAGCCGCTTTTGGGCCGATTCCCAATACGGAACGGCTGCCTCGATCGCCGCATGCCCTTCGTCGGTGAGCAGAATGCGCTTGCGGCGTCCATCCTCGCCCGCGGCCAGCGTCAGCAATCCCTTTTGCACCAGCGGCCGCAAGTTGCGGTTGAGCGTCGAAGCATCCATCACCAGCCGCCGGGCAAGCTGCGAGATATTCGCCGCCGGCTGCACCGCCACCGACAGCAAAATCACGAGTTGCGTCGACCGCAATCCGCACGGGTGGAGCGCCTCGTCGTAAAGCTGCGTCACCGCCCGCGACACTTTGCGAAAGTTGAAGCAAGCGCAACTTTCAAGCGCGGCGGCCAACGCTCGTTGACGCTCGTCGCCGTCGTCCGGCGTACTGTCGCTATGCCGACTCATCCACCCAGACTCCGCTCGCTCGTTTGATCGTTCGTAGGGAAAAAGCACCAACGATACCAGTATACCTACCACAAAAACCGTCGATGGGCCACGGCCGCCGATTGACGGTGTTTTTTGCCTCACTTTCGCCGACGCACACGTCGCGAGCGCTGCGCAAGCGGCGAAGCGGCGCTACGGTTGTTTGGCCGAGAAATCGTGCGACTTGATGAACTCGACGAACGTCCGCGGAGCTTCGGCAAGCAACTCGCCTTTGCGCACGAGCACGCCGGAATCGATGGCGCGAATCTGTTGGCCCAGACTGCGAACGGCCAGCCTATGCCCGCGCGTCACCGCTCCGGACGGCATGAGCGGCACGATGCCCACGCCCAGCCCCGCCTCGACCATCCGCACGATCAGATTCGTCGTAGTGACTTCCATTTCGACGCGCGGCGACAACCCCAGCCGGGCGAACGCCTGGATCACGTGCTGCCGGCCCGTCGAACCGCGCTCGTAAAGAATCAGCGGCGCGTCGACGACGTCGGCCAGCCGCAAGTTCTCGATCGCCGAGAGCGGGTGACGCTGCGGCGCGATCAAGCTCCAGTCCATTGAGAACAAATGGGCATAAATCAAGTCCGGCGACGACTCGTAGGGCGCGGCCACGCCGATCATCACGTCCGGGTTCTCCAATAGCTCGTTCTCGATCTCCTGCTCCGTCCGTGCGCTCAAACGCACGCGAATCTCCGGAAACCGCGCGTGAAACTGCCACGCCACGTCGATCAATGCGTAGGCGAGCAGATATTGGCTCGCCACCACGTGGACTTCGCGGACCCGCGGCTCGCTGGCGAACAATTCCGTCAACTCTTGTGCGCGTTCCAAGAACGCAATCGCCTTGGGCAGCAACAGCTTGCCTTGCGGCGTAAGCGGCGTCGCGCGGCGCATGCCACGGCTCTTGCGATACAACTCCACGCCCAACCGCTTTTCCAAGGCCAGCAAACGACTGCGAACGCCTTGCTCCGTAACGAACAGCACTTCCGCGGCCGCGCGCAAACTCCCCTGCCGCGCCACTTCGACGAATGCGGCGATCTGGTCGGTGGAAAGAGATTGCAGATTGGCCATCGACGGATTGCGTGCCCACGTGATGCTGGTGGCCCATCCATCCAGACTACGCCATCGCGGCTACTTTTGCGAATCTCACGATCGAACGATCCACTCGCGCCCCCCGACGCCGATCAGGCCGCTTCCCGCTCGCAGGCCGCCGAGGGCAAGAAGTGCGGCCGCGGCGGGCGGTGCGTAAGCGAGCGCCGACGGTCGACCTCGTCGAGAATGTAATCCGCCGCCACGCCCGATGCTCCGCCGGCCGCCACGCGCGCTCGCAGCGCTTCCAACTCCGCCACGCGCCGCGCCCGCGCCGATGCGTCGCCCAACCACTCGACCACGTGCGCAGCGACTTGCAACGACTTGTCTTCGTAAGTGAGATACTCCGGGAACAGCACCCGGTCGGCGTCCGGCTGCCGCGGATCGAACGGCGTCGTGTCGCTCGGAAACAGTTCGTCCGTGCAGAGCAGATTCACGAGCGTGATGTACTTCACCTTGCGGAAATAAGACTGCACGAAATACGCCACGCGAGAGATCCAGTACAGCACGACCGTCGGCTTCGCGTGATAGAGCAGTTCCAGCGACACGCTGCCCGAAACCGCCATGCAGCACGTCGCTACGTCAATCAACTCCGCGGTGCGGCCAACATGCACCTCGACGTCGAGCTTCTTGCCCGATCGCCGCGCGTGGTCGGCGATCATCTCGTGGGCGATCTCCGCCTGATGCGGTTTGAAACTGGCCACGGCGAACCGCGCGTGCGGAATCTGCTCCTGCACTCGCGAGGCCGCGCGGAGAAACCACGGCAGATTGTGCGTCACTTCCTGCGTCCGCGAGCCAGGCAGGATCGTCACCAGCGGCCGATCGTCGCGGCGCTGCCCGGCAACGAACGCCGCGTCCAAACGCTGCTCGCGGACTTCGTCGAAATACGGATGCCCGACGAACGTCGCGTGGCAGCCTCGCTCGCGGAACCATGCTTGCTCGAACGGCAAACTGCACAGCACGTGATCGACGAACCGCCGCATTTTCTTCGCGCGCCAACTGCCCCAGGCCCAGATCTGCGGCGGCGTGTAGTAGAACACGGGTATGCCGTGAGCCTTCGCCCGCCGCGCGATCCACCAGTTGAAGCCGGGATAGTCGATCAGCACCACCGCATCGGGCCGGTGGCGATGAAAGTAGCGGTCGGCCTGCACGGCCAGATTCCAAAATTTATGAATGTTCAAGAGCACGCGAAGAAACCACATCACGGCCAATTGCGTCAGGTCGGCGTGCAGCCGGCAACCGGCATCGGCCATCTTCGGGCCGCCGTAGCCGACGATTTCAACGCCGGGCCGACGCTTTTGAAGTTGGCGAATCAAATTCGCGCCATGCACGTCGCCGCTCGGTTCGCCGACGGAAAAAAAAATCGTCACCGCGTGCCGCCTCCGTGCGTTGGGTCAAAAAGTTGTAGGTCAGGCCAAGCGGCGAACGACCCTCGATTTCTCGAAAAGCTTCGCCCGCGCCGGCCTGACGGATTGCACACTGCGTTTGGCGTCTCCATCAGGCCGGCGCGGGCGGGTTCGCTCGGCGATGCAAAACGGTTTGGCCGCTTGCGCTGCCCCAAGTGCCTATCCCGAAACCGATTTTTGTAGGAGGCGAATACTTTCGCCGAAGCACTGTCACGCGATTC
>JBBDYI010000078.1:0-1070 GCA_040901705.1 Pirellulales bacterium
CGCGGATCCCACACGCCCTTCTCGCCTTCGCCGTAGGACCCGTTGTGATAGAGGTCGGCCAGCTGACGCACCAGCGTGCTCTTGCCGACACCCGGCCCGCCGACGATAGCTACCCTCACAGTCGACAGTCTACAGTCGAAAGTTCAGAGTTTCAGTCGGCAGTTTTCAGTTCAGTCGGCAGTCTTCAGTTGCAGTCTGCCACAGCAGCATGACGGCGTACGAGCGATAAGGGCGCCACCGCTCCGCGCGCGCGTCCAGTTTGCGGCGGCTGCATCCGCCTGCCATACGCCGAAGGACCACGTCGCCGGACGGAAACGCGTCCGGTTGCCCTAGCGAACGCATCGCAATATATTGCGCGGTCCATTCGCCAATGCCCCGAATCGCAGTTAACGCCGCGAGTGTTGACGGGCTGTCGAAGAGTAACGAACGATCACAGACCGCTTTGGCCAGCGAACGAATCGCGTTGGCGCGTGTGGTGATGATGCCGGCTTCTTCGAGCCGGGCGCCGGCGAGTTGGGCGGCGTTTGGGAACAGCCGATTCAACCCGTGGCGGTCGTCGGCCGGCGTCCCCCACCTGGCCGCGACCCGCGCGGCGATGGTCGTCGCGGCGCGCACCGTGATTTGTTGTCCAAGAATCGCGCGCACCGAAAGCTCAAACGGATCCCACGCACCCGGAACGCGAATGCCGGCGTGCACAGCACACGCTCGTGTCAACAACGGGTCGGAGGCCAAGTACCCCGCAAGCGCGATCGAATCGGCCGCAACGTCGAACATGCGCTTCACGCGTTCGACGATGGTGGGCGTCGAGCGAGCAGTCGCACCGTGCACGTCGAGCCACAGCGCATCGGCATCGGTGGCCCGGCTGACCACGATCGAGCCCGCCACGCCGTCGCAGGCGATCGTGCGGCGATAACAATCCGCATCGACCGATTCGACACCCGGAGTGGCGCGCACCTGCAGAAACGCGATTACGGCCGGCCAATCGTACGGTGGGCGATACATAAGCGATACTCGGGCCGACTGTCGACTGCCGACTGAGTCAGTTTTCAAACCGATATCCCAGCCCGTAG
>JBBDYI010000079.1:0-40971 GCA_040901705.1 Pirellulales bacterium
TATCGCGGGCGGGCCGTTCAATTTCGGCCTCTGGGTGCAAGGGATCGATCTGGTGCTCGGTGCCGTTCAAGCCGGACTCGAAAGCGAAACGCTCGGCAAGCTGCCCGTCATCGGCGACAACCTCAACCTGGCCGGCGAACTGGTCGGCGACTTCCGCACCAACTTCCTCGATCCGATCCAAGCCACGATTGCCGATCCGACCAACCTCGAGAACCGCCTCAAGCAGGTTATTCTCGATCGACTCGGCGGCGTACCGGGCGGCCTGGGTATTCTGCGGCCAGCGGGCACCGACTGCCTCGCGGCCCTGCCGCCGGCGATCAGCAGCGTCAACGACGTCGACGTCGATATCGACAACGTGGCCGGCGTGGCCCACATCAACGTCCATCTGTGCGGTCAAAAAAATTTCGCCAGCGACTTCGCACTCGACCTGGGCGGCGTGCTGCTAAATATCGACACCAGCGGCGGCGTCAACGGCATGGCGACGTACGACCTCGAACTGGGCTTCGGAATCTCCAAGCAGGACGGTTTCTTTTTCATGCTCGATTCCGAGCCGGGCGATCCGGAAGAGGTGGAAGTCGAGTTCTCGGCGTTTCTCAACGCGGGCACGATGCTCGACGCTCGGCTGTTCTTCCTCGACGTTCACGCCAGCGATCCCAGCGGCAGCACGGGCGTCATTGGCACAGCAACTATCGATTTTCTCGACCAGGGCCTCGGCGCGCCCGACCGCCTGGGACTCAACGAAATCACGTCGACGTCGATATCGAACCTTATCGACGCTCGCGTCGAAGCCGACGCCGACATCAGCCTGCACATCGAAGCCGACGCGGCGATATCCAACGACGGGTTTTTGCCGTCGATCGCCGCTGACTTGCTGGTCGACTGGGATTTCAGCCGCACGCTCGGCGAACCCGGCAGTCCGAACCAGCTTCGGCCGACGTTCGAGATTCGCGATCTCACGCTCAGCCTCGGCGAATTTCTGACTCGCGTGGCCAGCCCGATAGCGCAGAAGGTGAATAAATACATCGAGCCGATCCGGCCGGTGCTCGACTTACTCAACAGCCGGATTCCGGGTCTGGCCGACGCGGCCGATGCGCTGAATTTCGGGCCGCATACGTGGGCTGAGGCCATCGCATTCTTCGGCGGCAGCGGTGCGGATTCGATCGCCCGGCTGATTAACATTCTCACGGCGCTCGACAATTTCGTGACCGACGTCGTGGCGCTCAATGGCCAGCCGATCGAGATCAACTTCGGCGACTTCACGTTCGGCAATCAGGACTTAAGAAACAACCAGGCGAATCTCGACGCCGCCACGCCGGTCGACTTCATCGTCGCCGCGGCCGGCATCTCGCCGACCGTCGCCAGCCAGGCCGGCGCGGCGGGCGGCATTCTCGCCGACGCCGTCGCCGATCCCGACATGGACGACGATGGTTTGGGCATCAGCTTCCCGATCCTCCGCAACCCGGCGAATCTGCTAAAGATGCTGTTCGGCCAGGTGGTCGATCTGGTCGTGTGGGACATCAAGCCGCTGGAATTCGAGTTTACCGTCGACCAAGAATGGCCCGTGTTCCCGCCGCTGCCGATCACGGTCGGAATCGGCGGCGTGGTCAGCGCGAAGGCCGACTTTCTCGTCGGGTTCGACACGCGCGGACTCAAGCAAACTGGCCGGTTCTTCGACGGCTTCTATATCGGCGATACACCGGGAGCGGAGATTGAATTGTTCGCGGGCGTGTTCGGCAGCTTGAACGTCAATCTCGGCGTCGCCAAAGTCGGCGGCGAAGCCAAGCTCGGCGCGACGTTCAGCGCCGATTGGCACGACGGCAACAACGACGGCAAGCTGTACTTCGACGAGTTGGTGCAGCAAGTGTCCGGCGGCGGTCTGAAGTGCGTGTTCGATTTCGACGGCGCGCTCGTGGCGTTGTTCAATCTGTTCGTCGATCCGATCGGCAGGGGCGAAGACAACAAACGGATCTTCCCCGATCCGCCGATCAGCATCACGCTGTTCGAGTTTCCGCTGCCGTCGTGCCCGATGCTCTCGCCGATCGACACGGCGCACCACGATTTCGGCCGCTTGCCGGGCGAACCGCTGTCGACGCCCGAGCGGGAAATCCTCGTCATCAACGCCGGTCCCTTTGCGCCAATGCGCGAACAGGCCACGCAGAAGAAGATCAAAGGCTTCGTTCATCCGGCCATTTCGGAAGTCGACGAAGCCGAAACGTTCACCGTGCGGCAGACCGGTCCCGACACGTTCGAAGTGACCGGCTACGGCGTAACGAAGGTCTACACCGGTCCCAAGGCGATTTTGGCCCTCTCGGGCGACAGCAACGATCACATCATCATCGATTCCAGCGTCACGGTGCCGGTTTACATCGACGGCGGCGACGACGACGACATTCTCGACGGCCCGGCGCAGTCGACGGTCGTGGGGGGCAACGGCAACGACTTGATTCCGCGCAAGCCTCGGCCTGAAATCGGCGGAAAGATCATTGGCGGCCTGGGACACGACATCATCGATATTCAGACCGACTTCATCCCGCCCGACGTGCCGATCGACTGGACAATCGAAGACGGCCGCTACGGCTTCGGCACAAATCCGTTCGACGGCGATCTGTTGTTCGACATTGACGAGTTCGGCATCACTGGCACGGCCGCCGCGGATCGCTTCGACGTCGGCAACTGGACGGGCGTTGGCACGCTTCGCGGCGACGCGAACGACACGGTCGTCGACACGCGGTTCGATCATACCGACTTCACGCTCGGCAACACGCTGCTCAACCGCGGCGGCTCAGCGGGTAGTATTGCCCTCGATGGCGTCGGCCGGGCCACGCTCGGCAATGTCGGCAACGATTCGCAATACAACGTCGTCGACGCCGGCTGGACCGGTATCGCCACCGTCAACGCCGGCCCCGGCAGCCATACTGTGACGTCCTCGCGCGACACCGACATCACCCTCTCCGATACGTCGGTTTCGTTCGGCAACGGCGGCGTATTCAACTTCGCCGCCGCGCCGATTCGCAACGCCAATTTCACGGGCGGCGCGGGGGCGAACACCTATTCGGTGCAAAACTGGAACGGCACCGCCACGATCGACGGCGGCGGCGGGCACGACCGCATCGCCTACCGCGTCGCCGATGGATCGTCGAATGCCGTTACGGCCGTTGGCGCGACGACGATCGCGAGGTGTTTTACGCTGCGGTGCATTCCGAGCACGGCGGTCGGCGGCGTGATCTACAGCGGCATCGACGAGATCGAATTGATCGGCACTCCCGGCGCGGACAATTTGAGCGCCGGCGCTGCTCCGTTCCCGGTCACGATTCGAGGCCTCGGCGGCAACGACATCATCTCCGGAACCGCCTTCGACGATTCGCTCTTTGGCGACGACGGCGACGATACGATCAACGGCGTCGAGGGCATCGACACGCTTGACGGCGGACTTGGCAACGACACGCTCATCGGTTTCTTCGAGCCGGGCGGTGAGGACTTTCTCATTGGCGGCCCCGGCATCGACCGCGCGAGCGACTCGCGCGACAACGCCCAGTGGATCCTGAACGACAATTTCCTGACGATCGACTTTGATTACACGGCAACCTTCGTCGCAGACGACATCGAGGACGCGTTGCTTCAAGGCGGCAGCGGGGCGAACCAGTTCGATCTGTCGGCCTGGTCGTTCGCCGCAACGATCGAAGGTCTCGACGGCCAGGACTCGATCGTCGATAGTCACGACGTAAGCTTCGGCCTGAGCGATACCCTGCTCACCCGTTCGGGCTTGGGCAGCATCACACTCGCCGGCGTCGAGGTCGCGGATTTGGGCACGGTATCGAGCACGGCCTCGCAAACGTTTGCCGACAACGGCTGGCACGGCGCTGCGACGTTCAACGCCGGTGGTGGCGTGGACACGCTCGTCAGCCAGCGCAACGCGAACTTCACGCTCACTGCGTCGCAGTACCTTCCCAGCGATGGCGGCACGTTCCAGCTGATCAACTCAGCGTTCGAGAACGCGGTGCTCACCGGCGGTCCCGGAGCGAACGAGTTTAACGTCGGCGGATGGCTCGCCAACGCAATGCTCGACGGCGGCGGCGGAAGCGACACGCTCAACTACAACACGTCCGCGTTCAGCAACAACGCATCGACGATTGCCATCACCAATGCCACGCTCGATCGCACCGTTCTCGGCGTGCCGCGGGGCCACGTCGACTTCGCGAATATCGAAGTTCGCAACATTATCGGTTCGAGTTCCGGCGACACGATCGATGCCTCGGCGGCGACCATCGGTTTCAATATCGACGGTGCTGGCGGACCCGACCTGCTCATCGGCGGCAGCGGGCCCGATTCGCTCACGGGTGGTGCGGGCAACGACACGTTGATCGGCAACCTGGGTAACGATACGCTTACCGGCGGACTCGATAACGACCGTTATGTCTATACTGCCGCATGGAATACGGACACGATCGTCGAAACCGCCGGACAAGGAACCGACACGCTCGACTTCTCGGCCGTCAACGGCACCTCGACGATCTCGATTCTCACCACGGGCATCAACATCTCCGGAATTAGCAGCAGCGTGTTGCACACCGGCGCCGGCATCGACGCCATCATCGGCGGACTCGGCAACGACACGATCAACGTATCCAACGGCGCGTCGCTCGCCGGCGGAGCAGGCACGATCGACGGCGGCGGTGGCGTCAACACGCTCGGCTATACGCCGTTCACCACGCCCGTGACGGTCAACCTCAGCACCGGCGCGGCCACCGGCTTCGGCGGCGTGTCGAACATTCAGAACGTCATCGGCGGCACCGTCAACGACAGCCTCACCGGCGACAACAACGACAATCAACTCGAAGGCCGCAACGGCAACGACACGCTCGCCGGGCTCGGCGGCAACGACATCCTGATCGACGGCACCGGCAGCGACAGTCTCGACGGCGGATCGGGCGACGACACGTTTCGCATCGGCCACACCGCCGGCGCGACGGAAACCATCAGCGACGCCGACGGCAGCGACACACTCGACTACTCGGCGTCCGCGGGAACCCGGCTCATCGACCTCGACAACACGACCACGGTCCAGCAGGTGTTCACCAACCAGTTCCTGCGAATCAACGCCGGCGTGCAGATCGAAAACTACTTGGGCAGCCAGGGCGTCGACACGCTGTCGATTGACCCGCTCGACCGCGCCGCGCGGAACGTCGTCGGCAACAACCCGACCGGTGCGCCCGGCGACGTGCTCAACTACGACGGTAAGAATGTGCCGGCGGTGGTTGGCCCCGGTTCGGTCCACTCGGCCGGCTTCCGACCGGTCACGTTCAGCTTGTGGGAAACGACGAACCTGACCAATACGCTCGATCCGCCGCCGATGGTGACGGCCGTTCGCGTCGGGTTCGCCGATCCGTTGATTCCGATGTTCGACATTCCGGTCGGCACGAACGCGCAGCTCGCGCCGCTGCCGTGGATTGGAATCCAGCGGATTCAGATCGTGTTCAGCGAGGACGTGACGATCGGCGCGGCTACTGATCTGGAAGTGATCGGCGTTGGCGGACCGTACAGCATCGACGAGGGAGCGTTCACCTACGACAGCGGCACGCGAACCGCGACATGGACGCTCGAACGCACGCTCAGTACACCCGACAAGATCCTGCTGCGGTTGCCCGGCGGCCGCGTCGTCGACTTCCAGGGCAACGACCTCGACGGCGAGTGGCAGAACCCGCTGCCGTCGCCCGGCGCCAGGGGGAGCATCTTCCCGTCCGGAGATATCTTCCCCGGCGGCGATTTCACGTTCCGCTTCAACGTCCTGCCCGGCGACGTCAATCAAGACTCGGTCGTCGACCTGACGGATTTTCACGCGCAGCGCAACCGCCAATTCCGTTTGCAAGGCAACGCCGCGTACGACATCTTGTTCGACACCGACCGCAACGGCCACATCAACGTGATCGACGGCGTATTGGCGCTAAACTACCGCGGCCAGTCGCTTCCGGCCGGCGAACCATCGCCCAGCCCCGCTGCCGCTCCGCCTCCCGCCGCGGCCGACGCCGTATTCGCACGACCAGGAACGACATTGGCCGTCGCCAGACCAGGGAAACGTTTCGTCGCGGCGAAGCGCGCCGCCGCTATTCCGCTAGCAATTCATGTTCGCCCGAGCGGCGATCTACCAAGCGTATCGAGCACAATTACTCACACGTCTGCGAGACACGCGAAATTGTCCGAAAACCTGAGCACCGCGCCAAACGAACGCTTGCTGACTCGCTTCGACCGGTCGAGCACGCCTAAATAGTTTGCTGAGGACGAAGTTCGCCGGGCTGCGGTACCACCAGCGCCGCAACGCCCACGCCCGCGCCAGCCACACTCGAACGAAAAACCGCACGCTCCACCGCCACGGCATCCACGTCGAAAACCTCCCCCGCTGCGACGAAGATACGAGTTAGCGATTTAGACTAATTGCCCGCATTCGCCGAAAGTTTCCTTGGAAACGCTGGAAATACATCCTCCATTGAGGTATCACTGACAACATAGCGACGCGACCGTCGCCAGAAGCGCGTTTGCCCGAATAGGCCGCCGAGGTGTGTATCATGGTCATACGCTTGCTGATTGCCGACGACCATGAAGTCGTTCGCTCGGGATTGAAGACCTTGCTCTCCGGCACGGATATCGACGTCGTTGCCGAAGCGGCCAGCGGCAGCGAAGCGGTTCGTCTGGCGGACGAGACGAATCCCGACGTGATCTTGCTCGACATCCGCATGCCCGATGGCGACGGCCTCACCGCGCTGAAGCAGATCAAGCAAGATCACCCGGCGATTCCCGTGTTGATGCTGTCGACATACGACAATCCGACGTATGTATCGCGGGCCGTTAATCTCGGCGCGAGCGGATACGTTCTCAAAGGATCTGGCCGCGACAAGCTGATTCAATCGATCCACGCGGTCGCCGAGGGCGAAGCTACGTGGACTCGCGAGGAAATGCGACGCATGACGGGCGCAATGGCCGCCCCGCGCGCCGCGGGCGATCTGGAAGCGGCGCTCACCCAGCGCGAGAATGAGGTGCTTACGCTATTGGCTCACGGTTTGACGAACAAGCAAATCGCCGAGCGGTTGGGCATCAGCTACGAAACCGTCAAAGAACACGTGCAGCACGTGCTGCGCAAGATCGGCGTCACCGACCGCACGCAAGCCGCGGTTTGGGCGGTGCGCAGCGGGCTTGCGTAAGCCGCCGGGGCATCGAAAACCGCGTCGATTTGGCCCGCGACATGAGCTTTGACGAGGACCGCCGCCGCATTCGCACCGGTTCCTCGCCCCAATTTCTCGCCGCGCTGCACAACGCCGGCATCGAGCGAGCAAGCCCGCAGCAAGAAAAAAACCGCCGGGGCAAACGCACCGGCGGCTGCGGAATCTGACTACGCCAACGTCGGGTCGCTTTACGCCCAGTTCCATTTGCCGGGCACGGCGATTTTGTAATTGCCGTTTTCGTCGGGCAGCACGGGCGGCGCGGCGTCGAAGGAGTATTCCTTCGGCGAGAGATCGTAATCGGCTTTGATGGCGTCGTCCCACTTCACCTCGCGGCCGGAGTAGGTGGCCATGCGGCCGAGGATGCTGGTCATCGAACTGGTCGCACCGTATTCGGCTTCTTGGTACGGCTTGCCTTCGCGGATGCTCGTCACCAGGTCGAGATGTTCGACCTGATACGGGTTTCCGCCGCCGCCGCGATAGCGCCACTTGTTCTCGCCCTCGACGCGGCCGCTGCCGGGATTGCAGTAGCCCTTCGTGCCGTGCGCATGTTCCGAGACGCTGTCCCAGCAACCGGGAATGTGCCGGCAACAGGAGATCATCTTCGCGCCGTTCTTGTAAGTGAACTCGACGTAGTGATGGTCGTAGATTTCGCCGTATTCCTTGCCGTCGCGGACTTCGCGGCCGCCCATGCCTTGGGCGGTGACGGGCAGATCGTTCATCACCCAATTGCCGACGTCGAGGTTGTGGATGTGCTGCTCGGTGATGTGATCGCCGCACAGCCAGTTGAAGTAGTACCAGTTGCGCATCTGGTATTCCATTTCCGTCTGACCGGCCTTGCGCGGATTGACCCATACGCCGGCCCCGTTCCAATAGACGCGGGTGAACAGGATGTCGCCGATCGCGCCGTCGTGAAGCTGCTTGATCGTTTCGACATACACCGCCTGATGGCGGCGCTGTAGACCAACGCCGACGCCGAGATTCTTTTCCTTGGCGACCTTGGCCGCTTCGAGCACTTTCCGCACTCCGGCCGGATCGACCGCGACCGGCTTCTCCATGAAGATGTGTTTGCCGGCCTTGACCGCGGCCTCGAAATGGATCGGGCGGAAGCCGGGCGGCGTGGCGAAGATCACCAGATCGACGGTCGTCTCTAGCAACTTCTGATAGGCGTCGAACCCGACGAACTTGCGTTCCGGCGGCACCGCTACGCGGTCATCGTATTTTTTCTTGAGTTGGTCGTGGGCACCGTTGAGTCGGTCGCTGAAGGCGTCGGCCATCGCCACCAGCTTGACGCCCTTGTTGATGCTCAACGTATCGTCCGCAGCGCCGGTGCCGCGACCGCCGCAGCCGACCAGGCCGATTTCAAGCTCGTCGCTGCCGGCGGCATGGGCGCTGCGGGCGACGGACAATCCGCTGGCCAGCGCTCCGCTCACGGCGACCGAGGTCTTTAGAAACGAGCGACGCGAGGCATTCGACGAGCCGGACGGTTGCGGCGAAGTTGAACTCATGGAATCAGACTCCCGATTGATGGAAGGTGGGACGGTGGGAAAAAGCCCTAAGCCTCAATTCGCAGTGCTCAAGGCGGGTGGGGCCTAGGATTGGACGGGGTAGAATAAACTGGCGGAATGACAGGCTTTAGCATAGTGCGGGCGGCGCCAAATTACAAACTCCGCGGCCCGAGCGGCGCGAATAATCGGCGACCACGGAGCCAGCCGCGCTGGATACGCACGCAATGGTGGGGGATTTGCAGATGATCGACTCGCGGATGCGAAGAATTCGAATCGTTTGCGTGGCCCTAGTGGCGGCCGTCGCACTGTTGGCATCAGAACCGGACAGCCAGCGCGCCGCCGCCGCCGCGCCGGATTCGCTAGGCCGATTCGAGTTCGCCCGCAGCGAGATGGGCGTGCTGTTTCGGGTCGTGCTGTACGCACAGGATGACGAATCCGCCCGCCGGGCGAGCGACGCGGCGTTCGAGCGGGTCAAACAACTCAACGCGCTGCTGAGCGACTACGACGCGAAAAGCGAGATCAATCGGCTGACCGCCGCGGGGCCGACGGACGATGGCGTCGCCGTGAGCGCGGAACTGTGGTCTTTGCTCAATCGAGCACACCGGCTGTCCGAGGAGACCGACGGAGCCTTCGACGTGACGGTCGGGCCGTATTCGCGTCTGTGGCGGCGGGCGCGGCGGCAGCGCGAACTCCCTTCCGCCGAGCGGTTGGCGGAAGCGAAAGCGGCCGTCGGATTTCGGTATCTAGAACTTGTGGAGCCAACCGAAGGCAAAGAAAGCAAAACCGGTAAGGTCCGCGTTCGGCAGGCGAACATGCAGCTCGACCTTGGCGGAATCGCCAAAGGTTACGCCGCCGACGAGGCGCTGGCCGTGTTGCGAAAACTCGGAATCCGCCACGCGATGGTCGCCGCCGCCGGAGACATCGCCGTGGGCGACGCTCCGCCGAGTGAAGTCGGCTGGCGAATCGGCGTCGCTCGGCTGGGAGCCGAGTCGGAAGAGCCGGGAGTCTATCTGCGGCTGGCCAATTGCGGCGTCAGCACTTCCGGCGATGCATTCCAACACGTCGAAATCGACGGCAAGCGTTACTCGCACATCGTCGACCCGCGGACGGGCATTGGGCTCACCGAGCGGAGCAGCGTCACTGTAGTCGCCCCCGATGCAACGACCGCCGACAGCCTGGCGACCGCGATGTCGGTCATCGGCGAACAACAAGCCCAGCGGCTGCTCGAAAAATACCCGCGGGCCGAGATGCTGTTCGTCCGCAACGAGAACGAAAAAGCAGTGGCAACGCGGTCCGCCGGCTTCGAGCGGTACGTCGAAATCGACGATGCCAACCGGCGGTCGAAATAGCCCACACGCGCCGACGCTCTCGATGGATGTTTGCAGTCAAAGCTCGACGTTCCCTCACCGCAGCGACCGAACGTGTCGCAAGAACTCGGCGTCGAGCGTTTCGAAATTGCCGAGGGCCGCCTCGAACTGTTTGAGCCGTTCTGCGGGCGTGTCGACGACGGCGGGCGGCTTGTCGGCGATGGTTTTCAGATACGCCACGTACTCCTTCGTGTGCCGCTGCATGAGGAAATGGTTTATCGCCCAGGCTTCGGCATAGGCGGCCGTCGCAGTGCGTGGGTCGCGGACGCGGGCGTCATCGACGACGAGCGACTTGAGCGAAGCGGCGGGGCGATTGGGAAAATACGCTTGAAAGTCGCCCAACCGGCCATAGTTGACCGCGCCGATGGTGCGCCAGCCTTGGGCCGACTTGAGGTCCGGCGTCTCGAAATACATCGCCAATCCCTCGGCGACCCATAGCGGCACGTCGGCGAATCGCTGGCTGAGACCGCAATTGAATTGGAGTTGGTGGAACGCCTCGTGAACGACCGTGGCCACGTTTTGCGCGGCGCTGGGATGCGACAGCATCTCGTTCACCTGGGCGAGATTGCCGCGGCGATTGCCTTCACGACGCAACGCGCCAACGCCGGTCAAATCGTAGAGCGTTACGTGGTTCGTCGTGAGGGCATAGAACGCGACGAGCTTGCTCGCCCCTTCGCCGTAGTGCTGTTTGGCATACGCGGCGTACGATTCCTCGTCGGCGAAAACGAGGACGCAGAGCGGAAACTCCGGCTCCGCGAGCTTGATGCCCTTGCCTTGCCAAAACGTGTGAAACGCGCGGTGCAGCCGCTCGAACAACGCGCCGACCCACTGGGCGTAGGCCTTGTTGCTGTTGTAGCAAATGACGTAATTCCGCGTGCGATGGACGTCGAAACCGTCGGGCAATCCAGCAAGCAATTGCTTGCCGATTTCGTCGGCGGCGACGGGAGCGAACGGGCGAGCATCGGACGTGCGGCGAATCAACTGTTCGGCCGCGATCGGGTACAGGCCGCCATCGGCCGTCTGAAACAGCAAGCTCTTGTCGACGGCTTCGACCACGACGCGGCCTTCGAGCCGGGTCGCCTGCGAGTCGCCCTGGCGGCGGAACTCAACCTGTTCGACCGCGGCGGTGCCGGACGTCAGCACCAGGAGCAGCGCCGCGCTTGAGCATGCCACGGTGGGAAGCGCTCGTCCCAACCGTCGCCGCCGCGAATCACACGAACTTAGCGTTGATGCCGTCATCTCTTAACGATAGCACGGGTCGACCGGACGAACCAAGGCAATTGGCCGACGGGCAGCGGTCGATTGCGAATTGGGATTTCGATATGAAAGTCGCTTCGGCGGGCCATTTGCGAGTGACCACGATTCCGTCGCTGATACCCCTCCGTCGTTCCTCCGTCGTGGCCGCTACAACCGTCGCCGCCCTTTACTACCCGCGGTAAATGCCGATAATTTACCGGCGTATATTTAGGGAGCCATCGCGAATCGCGACACACCATATTGAGGGATGCGGATGACGTACGTCGAAGCGAGCAAGACGGCGGCCACGGGGCCGGACGTCGATCCTGTCGAAACATCCGAGTGGCTGGAATCGCTCGATTATGTAATGAAAGCCCGTGGGGCGCAGCGGGTCGGCTATTTGCTTAGCCAATTGACCGAAAAGGCCCTCCGCGAGGGGGTCGATCTGCCGTTTTCCGCGAATACGCCATATATCAATTCGATCGATCTGGCCGACCAGCCGATCTATCCCGGCAACCGCGAGATCGAACGCCGGATCAAGAGCATCATCCGCTGGAACGCGATGGCGATGGTCGTGCGGGCCAACCGCGGCACTCACGGCATCGGCGGCCACATCAGCACGTTCGCCTCGGCGGCCACGTTGTTCGAAGTCGGCTGCAACCACTTCTTCCGCGGTAAAGGCGAATCGGGCTACGACGGCGACCAGATTTACTTTCAAGGGCATGCCTCGCCCGGCGTTTATGCGCGGGCATTCGTCGAAGGCCGGCTGAGCGAACAGCAGCTCAACAATTTCCGCCGCGAGCTACAGCCGGGCGGCGGACTGTCCAGCTATCCGCACCCGTGGCTGATGCCCGAGTTTTGGGAATTCCCCACCGTGTCGATGGGCCTGGCGCCGCTGATGGCGATCTACCAGGCGCGGTTCAATCGCTATTTGCAAGACCGCGGCATCAAGGACACCAGCCATCAGCACGTCTGGGCGTTCCTCGGCGACGGCGAGTGCGACGAGCCGGAGACGCTCGGCGCGATCACGCTCGCCTCGCGCGAGAAGCTCGACAACCTGATCTTCGTGATTAACTGCAACTTGCAGCGGCTCGACGGCCCGGTCCGCGGCAACGGCAAGATCATCCAGGAACTCGAAGCGATCTTCCGCGGCGCGGGATGGAACGTGATCAAGGTCGTCTGGGGCGGCGATTGGGATCCGCTGCTGGCCGCCGATCAAGACGGCGCGCTCGTGCGGCGGATGGGCGACGCGGTCGATGGCGAATATCAGAAGTATTCCGTATCCGATGGAGCTTACATCCGCGAGCACTTCTTCGGCCGCGACCCCGCGGTGGCGAAGTTGGTTGCTCATCTCTCGGACGAGAAACTGCAAAAGCTCAAACGCGGCGGGCACGATCCGGAAAAAGTGTTCGCCGCCTACAAGGCCGCGATCGACTGCCAGGGTCGGCCGACCGTAATTTTGGCCAAGACGATCAAGGGATACGGCCTCGGCGAAGCCGGCGAAGGCCGCAACAAGACGCACCAGCAAAAGGAACTCGACGAGAAGGAACTCCGCGAGTTCCGTAGTCGCTTTGGCATTCCGATCTCGGACGAAGATGTGGCCAAAGCGCCGTTTTATCGTCCGCCGGAAGATAGCGAGGAGATGCATTATCTCCAATCGCGGCGCAAGGCCCTCGGCGGCCCAGTGCCAGTGCGCGGCAAACCGGCGCTGATGGCCAAAGTCCCGACGCTCGACGATTATCGCGAGTTTCTCGCCAAGAGCTTCGTCGGCAAAGAAATGTCGACGACCATGGGTTTCGTCCGCCTGCTTGCGCAGTTGCTCAAGGACAAGCAGATCGGTCGCCAGATCGTGCCAATCGTGCCCGACGAATCTCGGACCTTCGGCATGGAAGGCATGTTCCGCACGGCCGGCATCTATGCCAGCACGGGACAGCTCTACGAGCCGGTCGATTCCGATCAGGTGATGTACTACAAGGAAGCCAAGGACGGGCAGATCCTCGAAGAAGGCATCACCGAAGCCGGGTCGATGGCGTCGTTCATCGCCGCCGGCACGGCGCACACGTCGCACGGCGTGCCGATGATTCCGTTCTTCATCTACTACTCGATGTTCGGCTTTCAGCGGATCGGCGATTTGATCTGGTGCGCCTCTGACGCACGGGCACGCGGATTCATGCTCGGCGGCACGGCCGGCCGCACTACGCTCAACGGCGAAGGCCTCCAACATCAAGACGGCCACAGCCTTTTGAACGCGATCGCCTTCCCGACCGTGCGGGCCTACGATCCGACGTTTGCCTATGAAACGGCGGTGATCGTACTCGACGGCATCCGCCGCATGTATCGCGACAACGAAGACGCAATCTACTACATCGCGCTGGAAAACGAGAACTATGAGATGCCCGCCATGCCCCAGGGCGTGGAAGACGAGATCATCCAGGGCATGTACCGTTTTTCGACCAAGGAAGCCGGCAAAGATCGGCCGCACGTGCAGCTTTTCGGCGCGGGTGCGATACTTCGCAGCGTTCTCAAGGCCCAAGACCTGCTCGTCGAGAAATTCGGCGTTTCCAGCACCGTGTGGAGCGTGACGAGTTGGACGCAATTGCGGCGGAACGCGCACGCCACGGAACGCTGGAACATGCTGCACCCCGCCGAGCCACGGCGGACGAGCTTCCTTGAGGAGAAACTCAGCGGACTCAGCGGGCCGTGCATTGCTGCGTCCGACTACGTGCGGGCGGTGGCGGAACAGATCGGTCCGTGGGTGCCCGGCGGTTTATTCGCCCTCGGCACCGACGGGCTGGGCCGCAGCGAATCGCGAACGGCGTTGCGGCGGCATTTCGAGGTCGACGCGGAATGCGTCACGGTGGCGGCGTTGTACCAATTGGCCCGCCGCGGAGACATCGGGTCCGGCGACGTGGCCAAGGCGATCGACGAGTTGGGCATCAATCCGGAAAAGGTCGATCCGTATTTCGCCTGACGCAGCGTAGCAACGTAGGGTGGGCCTCACTTCGTTCGCCCCCTCGACACGAGTCACTCACGAATCACGCGCACCAAACCGCGCGAACCACAAGCGAATTCAATATGGCCGTCGATTTCAAACTTCCGAACTTGGGCGAAGGCGTCGAGTCGGGCGAAGTGCTCTCGCTGTTGGTCAAGGAAGGCGACACGATTTCCAAGGATCAGAACGTCGTCGAACTGGAAACCGACAAGGCGACCGTCGAGGTTCCCTGCCCACATGCCGGCAAGGTCACGAAGATCCACGTCAAGGAAGGCGACAGCGTGCCGATCGGCGGGCTGTTGATCTCGCTCGAAACGAGCGACGCCGGCGGAAAGACCGAACAAGCAAAGTCCCCGCCCCAAGCAGCGCAGCCAAAGCAAGAAGCCAGGCAAGCGACCGAACCGGCCAGGTCCGCCGCCAAGTCGCGGCCCGACGAGAACGCGGCGACGAGCGACGACCATCGCCGCCCCGCCGCTGCGCCGTCGCACCCAGCGACGCCTTCGCGCGAAGAGCGAAAGCCAGCAGCGTCCCCCGTCGCCACAGCGACCGCGCCGGCTCGAAGTTCGTCGAAGCCGGCACCGGCGCCGCAAGTCGATCGCGACGACGGCAACAGCGGTGACAGTGGCGATGCACTCGTTCCGGCGGCCGGCCCGGCGATCCGCCGGTTCGCGCGCGAGCTTGGCGTCGATCTCAACCGCGTTCGCGGCACTGGCCCCAACGGACGGATTCTTCGCGAGGACGTCGTCAACGCGGTGCGTCAGGCCAACGCTGGCCCCATTGTCACGACCGCCCCGCCGACACCGGCTGCTCGAACCCCGGCCAGTGCGCCCGCCCCTGCCAGTTTGCCCGGCGAACCCGGCAGCGACGCATATGGCCCGACGCGAACCGAGCGGGCCTCTAAAATCCGCCGCACGATCGCCGATCGGATGATGCAATCGTGGACGACGATTCCGCAACTGACCAACTTCGACGACGCCGATGTGACGGAACTCGAGCGCCAGCGTTCGTCCAGCAAGGAAGACTATGCGGCCAGCGGCATCAAGCTCACGATGCTGCCGTTCATCATCAAGGCGATTGCCATGTCGCTGCGGCGGCATCCAGTGCTGAACTGTTCGTTCGACATGGAAGCCGGCCAGATCGTTTACAAGGATTACGTCAACATCGGCGTGGCCGTGGACACGAATCGCGGGCTGGTCGTGCCGGTGCTGCAGGACGTCGATCGGATGACGATTTCGGACGTCGCCCGTGGCCTAGCCGAGTTGGCAGAGATGGCACGGAGCAACAGTTTTTCGCTCGACGACCTCCGCGGCGGCACGTTTACGATCAGCAACTTGGGCGCGATCGGCGGCAGCTATTCGACGCCGATCATCAATCCCGGCGAAGTGGCGATTTTGCTGGCTGGCCGCTCGCGTAAGATGCCCGTCGCGATCGACGACGAAATCGACATCCGGCTGATGCTGCCGCTCAGTTTGTCGTACGATCACCGCATCGTCGACGGCGCGTCGGCGGCGCGATTTCTCAACGACGTGATTGGGTATTTGGAGTCGCCGACGCGGTTGCTGCTGGCGCCGTAGATTCGCGCTATTCAGACCGCGTCTTGCGACATCCTTATATCTCGGTGGCCTGCCTGTGCTGTAGTATGTTTGCGCTTTCGGCGCGTGCAGTCGGTCCTTGTCGTCCGCGTCGTTTATCTACGAAGGATTCGGGCAGCAAGCTTCCGGTGACTTAATGACCAACACACTGTTTCTGCCCGAACTTCGCGAGATGCTCTCCGAGAGCGACGCCGCCTCGCTGGCCGAGTTCTGCAAGACGCTCCATCCGGCCCGCACGGCCGAGTTCATGGAGGGCCTCACGGCGGCCGAAGCCTGGTCCGTTCTCAAGCACACGGACGAATCGACGCGGGTCGAGATCTATCATTATTTCGACTTCGCCAAGCAAGTCGAGATGATCGAGTCGCTCGATCGCGCGGAGATGGCCGTGCTGATCGGCGCGCTTGCGCCGGACGAGCGCGTCGACATCCTCAAGGATGTCGAACCGGCGATCGTCGACGAATTGTTGCCGCTGCTGCCGGCCGTCGAGCGTCGCGACATTCAACGGCTCACGGCATACGAAGAGGGCACGGCCGGCTCCGTGATGACGACCAGCTTCGCCCGGCTGAGCGAAAAGCGCACTGCCCGGCAGGCCATCGACGACCTCGCCACGCAGGCGGCCAATCTCGAAACGATCTATTACTTGTACGTCGTCGACGAGGAAGACCACCTGCGGGGCGTCGTCTCGGCGCGGCAACTGGTCTCGGCGATGGCCAAGCCTGACGTGCCGGTCGCCGACATGATGGAGCGGTCGGTCGTTTCGGTCCAAGTGACGGACGACCAGGAAGACGTCGCCGACGTGGTGGCCAAGTACGACTTGCTGGCCGTGCCGGTCGTCGACCAGGAGCGGCGGCTGGTCGGCATCATCACGCACGACGACGTGATCGACGTCATGCGCGAAGAAGCCATCGAGGACATCCACATGCAGGCCGGCATCTCGCCGCTCGAAGACAGCTATCTGGCGACGTCGCTGGTCACGCTGGCGTGGAAGCGGGGCATGTGGCTGACGTTGCTGTTCGTCGCCGGTCTGCTGACCGCGCTGGCCCTGCAATCCTACGACGAAGCCCGCACCACGTGGCCCTGGCTGGCGATCTTCATTCCGTTGATCGTTTCGACCGGCGGCAATTCCGGCAGCCAGTCGGCGACGCTGGTCATCACCGCGCTCACCGCCGGGCACGTCACCGGGCGCGATTGGGCTCGCGTCGCCGTCCGCGAAGTTCTTTCGGGTATGATGCTTGGTGGGCTGCTGTCGCTGATTGGCTATGGCGTAGCGACGATCCTGTTGCACCAAGAGGCGAGCCAGGGGATAAATGTGCCAAGCCCGTTCGTGGCGGCGATCGTGGTGCCGGTGACGATCGTGCTGGTGGTCATCTTCGGCACGCTGTGCGGCGCGATGCTGCCGCTGCTCTTCCATCGCTTGGGACTGGACCCGGCCTTGATGAGCACGCCGTGTGTGGCCGGCATTATCGACATCGTCGGCATCGTGCTGTATATGAATGTCGCGGTTCACCTACTGGCGATAATTGCCGGGTGAAGAGGTCGGCGGTTAAACACTTGCCCATCCGAACGACCGCCCCGAAACTCCCGGCTCCAACCTCCGATCTCCGGATTGTTCGATGAATCGCAGTCGCAGCCATGAAATCTTCGCCCGCGCCCGACAATTGATGCCCGGCGGCGTGAATAGTCCCGCTCGTGCGTTCGGCGCGGTTGGCGGCGAGCCGATCGTGTTTGCCCGCGGCGAAGGAGCGTATCTGTACGACGTTGACGGCAACCGCTACATCGACTTCATCGGCTCGTGGGGGCCGCACATCCTCGGCCACGCCCATCCCCGCGTGGTCGAAGCCGTCGAGCGGGCCAATCGCAACGGCACGAGTTTCGGCGCGCCGACCGAGGCCGAAAACGAACTCTGCGAGTTGATCGTGGCCGCCGTGCCGTCGATCGAGCGCGTCCGCCTGGTCAATTCCGGCACGGAAGCCACGATGAGCGCCATCCGGCTCGCCCGCGGATACACGGGCCGCGACGCGATCGTCAAGTTCGCCGGCAACTACCACGGCCACGTCGACAGCCTGCTGGTGGCCGCCGGAAGTTCGGCGGCCACGCTCGGCGTGCCCAACTCGCCGGGCGTTACGGCTGGAGCCTCGAAGGACACGCTGATCCTAGAGTACAACGACGTGGCCGGCCTCGAAGCGGCTTTTGCCGCGCACGGAGAGCAGATCGCCGGCGTGATCGTCGAGCCGGTCGTCGGCAACATGGGCACCGTCGTGCCGACGGGCGAGTTCCTCTCCGCCTTGCGAGCGACGACCGAGCGATGCGGCGCGTTGCTGATCTTCGACGAAGTGATGACCGGGTTTCGGGTGGCCTACGGCGGCGCACAGTCGCTGTTCGGCGTGCGGCCGGACTTGACCACGCTGGGAAAGATCGTCGGCGGCGGACTGCCCGTCGGCGCTTATGGCGGCCACGCCGAAATCATGCGGCACGTGCTGCCAGAGGGAAAAGTCTTCCAGGCCGGAACGCTCAGCGGAAACCCGCTGGCCTGCGCCGCGGGCATCGCCACGCTCTCGCAATTGCGCGACGATCCGCCCTACGAACGATTGGAAACGCTGTCGCGGCGGCTGGCCGACGGGCTCGTGGCGGCGGCCAAATCCGCAGGCGTGGTCCACACGCTCGCCCGCGTCGGCAGCATGATGACGCTGTTCTTCAGCGGCGAACCGGTCCGCGACTGGCCCACCGCGGCAAAGTGCGACACACGGGCATTCGGCCGCTTTTTCTGGGGATTGGCGGACCGCGGCGTGTATTGGCCCTGCAGTCAGTTCGAGGCGCTGTTTGTCTCGGCGGCTCACAGCGACGCGGACATCGACGCGACGATCTTAGCCGCCGCCGCGGCGCTCGGTTCGCTGGCCGCGGCGTAAGACGGCATTCGTGGGTCGCAATTCATCGGCCGCGCGCGAGCGCGGTCGCAAGCCTTGATCGCCTGCCGCACGCTTGACTTACGCCACTTGGGCCGGCGAGCGCAGTTCGCTCTTCGTCGGCACCGGCTTGGCCGACATCCACAGGACGATCGGGTTGGCGACGAATACCGAACTGTATATGCCGGAGATCAGCCCCACGAGCATCGCGAACGCGAACCCGTGAATCGCCTCGCCGCCGAAAAAGTAAAGAATTCCCACGACGAGCAGCACGGTAAACGAGGTGAGAAACGTGCGGCCGAGCATCTGATTGACGCTGCCGTTGACCATATCGATGGTGAGGTACGGACTCTTGCCGCGCGTTTCGCGGATGCGGTCGAAGATGACGATCGTGTCGTTGATGGAGAAGCCGATGATCGTCATGAACGCCGCGACGACGTTGAGGTTGATCTTGAACGCATCGACCTGAAGTACGCCAGCCAGTGCCGGAACCGACTCGACGAAGTACGAACTCAATGCCATCGCGCCCAGGGTGACCAACACGTCGTGTACGAGAGCAACGACCGCCGCCACGCCGTAGACCACTTTTTGGAAGCGAATCCAGACGTAGACGATAATCGCCAACAGGCTGACGACGACCGCCATTACGGCGAGTTGCTTGGCTTTGTCGGCCACGGCCGCGCCGATATTGCTGCGAGCCGGAAACACCGGTTCGGCGGCCAACTTGGCGGAATAGGCGTCGAGCACCGATGCCGTTTCGTCGGGCGTAAGCGACGACTCGAAGACCCATTCTTTGCTGGCTTCTTGACTGCCGGGCTTCGCCGGATTGGAAACACGAATCCGCGCGGTGGGGAATTTTTCTTTGACGAGCGATTCGAGCGCTCCCTGAACTTGCTTGTACGGCAGTCGTTCGCTGTAGGTGAGCGCAGTAGTCGTCGTCATTCCGCCGGCAGCCGACGGCGATGTCGACGACGTTTCCGGGGGCGAGGAGGTCTTGCTCGGTTCGGTCTTTTCCGGTTCGGTCGTGTCGGGAGTTGCCTTTTCGGGAGTTGCCTTGCTCGGACTGGCGGCGTCGGGTTCATTGGCGGGCGGAGCGGCATCGGCTTGCGCGGCGGCATCGGGCGTTGCAGCGGCATCGGCCGGTTTCGCGGCGTCGGGTTTCGACTCTTCCGCGCCCGCGACCGGCGGCTGTTTCGCGGCATCGCCAGTGTCCTCGTTCGGCTCGGTCTGATACGACGCCAAACGGACGACCGGCTTGCGCGATTCGCGGTCATCCGTCGGTTCACGTTGCGCCGTGAAAATCGGCGACGCTTCTCGCGGCAGCCGAATGTCGCTGGATGCGGACGCCTCCTGGATCGGCTGAGGCGCCGCGTGCGTCAAACTGTTGTGCTGTAACTGGCCTTCGAACACGTACTCCAGGTAAAAGTGAAGCACATCTTCCAGTTCGATGTTGAATTCGCTCTCTTTGATTTCACCATCGCCGTTGGCGTCGAGTTGGTCGAAACGCTTCTTGGCGAACTCCTCGATCGGTCCCTTGCGCCCGGCGACGTATTCGCCGACGTCGAGCTTGCCGTCGCCGTTGGTGTCGCGTTTTTCGAATTCGACCGGGAGCGAGCTCGGATTGCCCAGCGACGTGTCGATCTTGAATTGCACATCGCGCCCGTCGTCGCGGACGATGCGGCTGACCGTGGCGTCGAGAATGCCGTTTTTGTCGAGCTGCCCGCGAAGTTCGTCGATGTTCTTGTTCTCGGTGAAAACGACTTCGGCAGACGTGCCGCCGGCAAAGTCGATGTCGAGCAGCGTGATGCCGCGGGTATAAGTCGCCACCAAACCGACGACGATCAACACCACGGACGCGCCGATGCACAGCCGCTGCTTGCCGACGAAGTCGAAATTCGTGCCGGAAATCAACCGCGACATCGACAGCTTCGTGAGCTTACGTTTCTTGTCGGCGATGTCGAACACCAGCCGCGTCGCCGTGATGGCCGTGAACAGATTGGCAACGATACCGACGATCAACGTGACGGCGAAGCCCTTGACCTGATCGGTGCCGATCCAATACAGCACGATGCCGGTAATGACCGTCGTCAGGTTGGAGTCGATGATCGTCGTGGTGGCGCGGTCGAAGCCGTTGCGGATGGCCATTCGCAACGCCGCGCCGCGATCGATCTCTTCGCGAATTCGCTCGAAAATCAGCACGTTGGCGTCGACCGCCATACCGACTCCCAAGGCCAGACCGGCCAGACCGGGCAGCGTCAGCGGTGCTTTGAATAGAATGATGACCGCGAACGTGATGAGCACATTGAGCAGCAGCGCCATGCAGGCGACGACGCCGGAAAAACGATAGTAAAACGCCATGAACACCAGCACGAGCGACGTCGAGACGATCATTGCCAGGCGGCCCTTGCGGATCGTATCTTCGCCCACCGTAGCGCCGATTTCGTTCTGGCTGACCGGGTTTTCCCGGAGCACGGCGGGCAGGCTGCCGGCGTTGAGGACGCGGACCATCGCCGCGACGTCTTGCTTGGAATAACGGCCGGTGATGATCACGTTGTCGCTGATCGGCGACTTCAGGCCCGGCGCAGAAATCAGCTTGCCGTCGAAAACGATGCCCATGCGATGCAAGAAGTTCTTGTTGTCCTCGGGCGGGAATTTACCCGTCATACTGCCCAAGTTTGCCGCGCCGACCGGAGACATCCGGAACGAGACGGCGATAGCGCCTTCTTCATCGCGAGTTTGCCCGGCGGAGCTTAGCTCGCTGCCGTGTACGACCAATTCCTCCGGCTGATATGGAAGGCGGAGGATGGCGAGCGCTTCGTCTTGACCGTCGAGATTCTTGCGGAGAATCAGCGCGTCGAAACCGGTCTCTCTCGCGAGGTTCATTTGCTCGGTATCGATGGGAAACCAGCGGGCAGCGGTGGCCTTTTCGTTCCGATCGGTCTCGGCATTGAATACGTCGGCTTGGACGTCGATTTCGGGCGTTGGTTTGGCGAGTTCCTGGATGAACTGGTCGAGGTTGTCGACCGTCGGGAAGGCTTTCCGCATATTTCGCCGGTTGGCCATGATGCGGAATTCGAGAAAGCCTGCGGTGCGGATCGTCTTCTTCAGTTGCTCGATTTCAGCGGGCTGGGCTTCGGGAACGATGATCTCGACTTCGTTTTCGCCGAACTTGCGAATGACGATTTCCTTCTGACCGCCGGGATTGACACGGAGATTGAGCGCCGCGATGAGGCGGTCCATGTAATCGCCATCGGGGCCATTCTCATTGTCCGAAAGCTGCGCGGTCTTTGCGTCGTCGACCTGATAGACGAGCACCACACCGCCTTTGAGGTCGATGCCGTAGCGAAGGTGGCCCAACGAAATGATGACGATCGAGGCCGTGACGGCCAACAAGACGAAGCCAACCCGCGTCGTGTATTCGGGCAGCCGCATCGCGCGGCAGAAGTAGATGGCCGCGACGAACGGCACGACGAGCGTCGCGAGGACAACCGCAGCCAGAATCCACAGGTTGTCGAACCCGGCGGCGAATTCGTCGACCGAGAGCGACTGGTTCTTATCGATATCGAGCGTTTCGAAATCCTTGTTGGGCGTCAGATCGGGGTCGAGCTTGCGGCCCATTTCGTATTCGGCCGGTGTGACGCGATCGTCCTGGTTGCGGAGCGCGTCGACGAGACGAAATTTCGCGTCGGCTTCGAGCGTTTCGACACTTGCCGGGAGCTTGGCCGCTTTGCGGGCATCGGCGTCCGTCGTCGGGGGCGCGGTCGGGGGCGTTGTCGGAGTTTTTGGCTCAACAGGCGGCAGCGAGGGTGTTTCGGTCTTGGGTGTATCGATCTTTGGCGCGTCAGACTTGGGTGGCTCTGACGTGGGTGGTTCGGCCTTCGGTGGCTCGGAGGTCGTGGGCGCGTCGCTCTTCGGCGACGGTGCGTCCGGGGCGTCAGTTTTCGTTGCGTCGGCAGGCTTTTCCGTAGGCGCTGTGTCGACCGGCGGTTGCTCCGCCGCATCACTCGCGGCACCCGCGGGTGGCACAGTATCGGTCGGTGCTGCGTCGGCGGGCGCCGGCTGGACTTCCGCCGGAACCGGCTGATCGTCGGCCGCCTCTTGGGCCACGACGGACGTTGACCACGTCAGGCAGGTCGCCAACAAGAACGAGAGGCACGCCGCCCAGGGTGCGTGCGATCGAAACGCTTTCAGCCGAGACATGGTCGGTAGTTTCCTTGCAAATAGCGAAGCGCGAGAAAGTAGCGGCCGCGTCGCAACACGCTTACGCGCCGTCGATTTTCCTGGCATCGTCTTTGTTGGCGCCTTCCCCTTCGATCCGCGCGATAGCTCCGAACGTCATCCGCAGTTTGGCGCTGTCGTCGACCCGCACGACGACCTCGTCGACGTCGCGGTTGACGGAAATCACCGTGCCGCGGATGCCGCCAATGGTCACGATGCGGTCGTTCTTCTTGATGCCCTCGAGCATCTGACGGTGGGTGCTCTGCTTACGGCGTTCGGGCCGGATGACGAGCATCCACAAGAACAGACCGATGAATACCAGCGGCAGCAGCGGGCTCTTGAACACGTCGCCTAGACCGTCGGCCAGCGGCATCCAACCCGCGGCATGTACGCCGTTCGACAATACGCTGAGCCACGACTCGATCACCGGAGTCCCCACGCGAAGCGCTACGAGAGCGAGAATTCAACCTTTCCCCACGGCAGCAGCGGCGACGCCGCGCCGGCGCAATGGAGAAATCCGCCCGACCGCCCCGCCACAAGCACGCGACGAGACAGGTCGACACAACGTAGCGGCGTATCATAAACCTTTGCGCCCCAAGGGGCAAGGGCACGCCGGAGAGGACGAAAGGCCGCGGCGGATCGGCGCGGCCCAACCTGTTCTGCCGCTTAGACAGGCAACTCGCGCCCGCCGGCCATAGTCCAATTCTGAATTGCGACCGCCGCCCAGCAATATCCCGCCCCTAAACCTTGTCCGGCACCACGAACGGCTCGCGATACTTTCGTGTCAGCAGCGCGTTCGCCGCGTCGTTGTCGACAAACCGCTCGGCCGCCGCATCGAAGATGAGCGTTGGGCTCATCCGCACGTCGAGCTTATCGACGTCGATGTCGTTGCCCTTGGCCAGGTTGTCCGTCATCGACTCGAATAATTCGGCCGCGGCGTCGTTTTCGGCGATCTCTTTCTTGGCTTCCTCGTAGGGGCAGTTCTTGCCGGCGCGATAGGCGATGTTGCCCAAGTGGCACAGCGCGGCCGAAAAGTGGCCGACCTCGACGTCGGCGTTGAGGTCGTGGATGTCGCGGGAGCGGACCGCCGAAATGAAATTCTCGAAATGCCCCTGACGGTGGATGCCGGTTTCGATATTACCCAGCGGCACCGCGTCGCCGCCGCCCTTGGGATAAAACTTGCCGCCGGCGATGCGGCCGTCGGTGGTATAGAACTCGTTGTCGACGCGGCGTTTGGCTGTTGCTTTACCCTCCACCAAGCCGCAGGTCTCGAACGCCAGCAGTGCGTCGCCGTAGTCGAATACGCTCATCAGCGTGTTCGGCGTTTGGCCCTGGTCCTCGTAACCGAAGCGGCCGCCGAAACTCACCACGCTCTTGGGCAAAGCCGGGCTTTCGATCGCCCAGCGAGCGATGTCCATCTGATGGACGCCCTGGTTGCCGATGTCGCCGTTGCCGAAGTCCCAGAACCAGTGCCAGTTATAGTGGACGAGGTTTTCGTGAAACGACTGCTCGGGCGCCGGGCCGAGCCAGATGTTGAAGTCGAGTTCCGACGGCGGGGCCTTGATCGGCTTGGCGCCGATGCTCCACCGCGGCTTATGGCAATAACCCTTCGACAGCGTGAGCTTGCCGAACTTGCCGCTGCGGGCGGCCGCCACGTCGCGGGCGATGCCCTGGCTCGAACGGCTTTGTGTGCCGTGCTGTACGATGAGGCCGTGCTTGCGGGCCATTTCCAGCGCGATCCGCCCTTCGTGGACGTTGTGGCTGAGTGGCTTTTCGACGTACACGTCCTTGCCGGCCTCGCACGCCCAAATCGTGATCAGCGAATGCCAGTGATTGCACGTGGCGACCGATACGGCGTCGAGATTCTTGTCGCCCAGCGCCTCGCGAATATCCGCAACGGCCGTTGGTGTGCTGCCGGAAAGCTTACGGACGTTCTCGCGGCGCGAATTGAACAGCCGCGTGTCGGGATCGATCAAATACGTGATCTGCACGCCCTTCATCTTGCCGAACTCGCCGATATGCGAGCCGCCGCGGCCATTGATGCCGGCCACGCCAAGGCGCACGGTGTCGTTCGCTCCGATAACGCGGCCCGACGCTTTGGTGCCGGCGATCGTGAACAGCGAAAAGGCAGAACTAGCAGCGGCGGTCGAAATGGCGGCGCGGCGGACGAACTGGCGGCGCGAGATGTTGGTGGGACGCGTCATGGCGGGATTCCTTGGGTCGGGAGAGAGTGGGCGGTGGACTGTCGGCAGTGGGCCGGTCGCTGCTTTGCTTTTGCTTGGACGCGAACTTTGGTTGGGTAGTATGATACACCTTGCGGAGCAGCGATTCCAGCGCGCCGATGGATTGGCGCTTCGGCCGGAGATTCGACGATGTATTGCCCCAAGTGCAGCGGCGAGATGGGCATGCGCGACGTGCGGTGCCCGCATTGCGGCTACGATTTCAATGAGATCGCCAAAGACGCGGGCGAGCGTCGCGCCGGATTTGCGTATTCGTGGTTCGCCTATTTCGTACTTGTCCTGGCTATTGTCGTTGTGGTGATCGGTTGCCTCGGGTTGGCAAGCTATCTCATTATCGCCCCTTTGTTTTCGGATCACATGCGGTCCGACGACTGGCTGGGCGGCGCAATGCGATTGTTCGCCGGGTTGGTGTTGCTGGTGGTCCTTCTGCGCGTATTCGACGTGCGACCGCGAACGTAACAGACTCGGCGATGGTCGTGGCAAGCGAGGGCCGATTCGCGGCAAAAAGCTACTCTATTGGCCGTCGCCGCTTGCAAGCAGGTCGTCAAGGATTGCCGGACGCAACGCAACGCGTTCCACGCGGCGCACTCGAAGGCCGCGTCGCTCTGCCCGTCGCTGCCCACTCAAGTGCGATCCGATCGACGGCGCGGAATTAGACGGCGCGGAATCAATGGAATTGCTCGTCGAGGCGTTGACGCGGCGGGCGGTCAACTGGCGAGTCCCACGCACGTCGCGCGTCCGATCGACGACAGCGGCCGCAGCGACGAGCGACGAGGCCGCCGAATTCGGCGATGGCGCGGCGAGCGTGCGGCCCATGTTGAGCTGCACAATGGCCAGATCGGAGAGCGTCGTGCGTCCATCGCCGTCGGCGTCACCGCGGCCGCGGTGCGAGTTTGCGTCCCGACCAAATTGAGCGGCCAGAATCGCGGCGTCGGTGCGGTCGACCACGCCGTTGCCGTCGAAGTCGCCGGGCTGCGGCGTCGGATCGATCGCGCCGGGCGAACCGCCGACCAACGCGCTCGAACGCCAGTTGATCGCAACGTTGTAGTCGCCCGCCACATCGATGGCGACCAGCGAGAAGCCCTCGCCGTCGGTTTCGGCGTACCAGGCGTCGTCGAACGTGAACGCTTGAATCGGCGCGCCGATCGCGTCGAACAGGCCGAGCATCTCGCCGCCGTTGTCCAGTCCGCCCGCGTATTGCCCGGCGATCGACAAGCCCGTTCCGTAAGCGGCCTCGAATGCGGCCACGTTCCGCACGACCAGCACGAATCCGCCCGCGGCGATCGGCGCCATCGCCGGAAACACGAAGTCGGGCGTCCCGCCAACCCCGGTCAGCGTGAAGCCCGAAATATCGAGCGGCGTGGTGCCCGTGTTGCGCAGTTCGACGAATTCCGTGTCCTGCGTGCCAGCCGGGTTGTAATGCAGCTCGGTAATCGCCAGCGCCGGGGCGGCGTCGACGGTGAACAGGCCCGTCGTCGGTCCGCTCCAGCTTCCGCCGTCGAGCGCGCGGGCGACGATGTTGGCCGTGGCGTCGATCGTGATGACCGAATCGGCGAACACGCCCGCTTCGAGCACGGGCCGCAGCAGCATGTCGGTGCTGTCCACGGTGCGATTGAGGCCGTGAATTGCCAACACGTTTTCGCCGCCGTGCAACAGGCCCAGGTGCGGCGTCAGGTCGAAGGTCTCGAACACCACGGCCGACGCATCGGCTTGCTGAGCGGACGACGCCGAGTCCCACGTCAACGTCGCCGGCGCGTTCGCGCTGGCCACCACGACTCCGTTGAGGTAAGCGACAAAACCGTCGTCGTATTGCATCCGCAGCGTCAGGAAATCGTACGCCGACGGGTCGCCGGCGACGTCGAAATTGATCCGCGTATAGACCGAGGTATTGACGAGGTTCATTTCCGCGCCGACGTCCAGCCCGATCAGCGGCAGATAGTCGGGGTCCAGATCGTAGCCGACGCCCGATGTGCCCTGCTTCCAACCGGCGACGGTGGAGTCGTCGAACGGCTCCGACGCGGGAAGTCCGGTCCAGCTTGTGCCGAACGCGGCGTCGAAGGTCGCATCCGGCACGATGGCCGCGGCCGCTGCGCCGACGTCGACGAGCGTCGTCATATGCGCCGCGCCGACGGCAACCGCGCCGGGCGCAAC
Organism: Pirellulales bacterium; assembly: GCA_040901705.1. Lineage (GTDB taxonomy): Bacteria > Planctomycetota > Planctomycetia > Pirellulales > PLA5 > PLA5. The sequence continues at coordinate 27,419 of JBBDYI010000079.1, forward strand.
GCCGCCGCCGGAAGCGCGCGGATCGCTGCCGTCGACCGTGTAATACACCGTTCCCCGCGCCGCGGTGACGAGAAGTTCGAAACCGGGGTCGACTTGTCCGCCGGGCGAGTCGAACAGCGGCGGCGCGACGTAAAGCGAGTCGATCGCTGCGGTCCGCGTGGCGAGCCAATCCTTCATGGCCTGCAATTCGCCGGCCCAGTTCGTGGTGCCGTTGGCCGCGGCGACGGCGGGCGTGATCTCGGCCGCCTGGGCGTCGATCAATGCATTGAAGCTCGCCGTCGAGAACGGTCCGTCGCGAAGTTCTTGCCAGCGGTCGACGTAGGCCTGCGCGAAATCGGGATCCTCGAACAGCCGCGGCATCCACAGGAACTGCTGGCCCCACGTAAGTGAACCGGTCGCGCCACCGCCGAACGAATTGCTATTATACGCGCGGTCAAAATCCCAGATCGGGCCAAGCTGCAACAGCGACGTCTCGTCCTCGCGGTACATATACGTGCTCAACTGCAAGCCGTCGCGATTCTTCGTCACGTTGTTGAGGATCAGATGGTCGACGAAGCTGTCGACGTCGATGTACGCGCGATAGCCGAGCAGTGGATCGGCGAAGTCCGGCCCGTAGAGCGCATCCTCGAACTCGTCGAACCACGACCTGATCACATTCTCCTGCGCGGCGTTGATCTCCTCGCCCCGCGGGTACTCGTAGTTCATGAACGTGTTGTAGCCGGTCGGAATGTCGTCGCCGCCGCGATCCGCCGACGAACTGCCGCCGTAGGGGCCTTCTTGGATGCGATTCGGTCCCTTCGTGTGGAACGTCGGCGGATGCTCGGTGCTGCCGACCGGAATGGACTGCAACCGATCGCTTTGCACCATCCATCCGCCGGTCGAACCGTCGGCCGATATGGTGTCGATCTGCACACGGTCGTCGTCGCGCTTGATGCTCTCCATGAAGAGGTACAGTCCGGCGTGGTCGGCCATCGACAGCGAACCGCCGCCGGTGTTGAGAAACACCTCGACGAACTGAAACCGCACCGCGTAGCGGCCGATCTGGTTGCTCAGTTCGTAGATGAACGAGTTGTGAATCAGCGCGTCGTCGAATTCGGTGCTCGGTCCGTACAGCACCCAGTCCGATTCCGCCGGCATGGCAAACGGCGAAACGGAACTATCGTCGTCGCCGCTGCCCCAGGTTTCGACGGACAGCGACTGTTTGGCGAAGTTGGCGGAACTGGCTCCGCGGACGCGAATGCCGACGCGCGTGCTCAGATCGGCGGCGGTGGTGATCGCGTTGGACAGTCCGCTCAGGCCAATGATCGACATCGTGGCCGCCTTGCGTTCGACTTCGACCACGCCGCCGCCGTCGCCGACCGCCCCGCCGGCGGCCCGCTTGTTTGGAATCGCACCGCCGCCGAAGTTGTCGAGAATCAGAATTGGTAGCGGTGACGTGAAGCTCTGCACGTCCGCGGCCAGATGCAGGAAGCTGTGGCTCTCGACCGGTCCCGGCGCGAAGTTCGCCTCGAACAGCCGAGCGCGGACTTGAGTCGTGCCGGTGATCGAAATCGGCCCGGCGTAGACCGGCGACGCCTCGCTTGGCGTCGATCCGTCGAGGGTATAGCGCATGGTCGCCGTCGGCCGCTCTGGTGTGAGCGTCAGGTCGAACGCGGACGTGAACGTGCCGCCCGTCGCCGAGAATATCACACCCTCCGTTATCACACCGGCGAACCCATCGCCATTGCGAGCACCGGGCGTCGGTGTGGTGAAGAACAGCCGGTCCGCAAGGTCGGTGACGGTCGCCGTCAGTTCGGGCAGAATCAAAAAGTCGCCGTTGTCGGCCGCGCCGTTGAGGCCGTGAATCGCCAACACGTTTTCTCCGGTCGCCAGCACGTCGACGAACGTCGAGAGGTCGATCGTTTCGGTCACGATGGCGGCTTGGTCGCTCCGTTCCGCCGTGGCGACGGCATTCCACTCGGTCGATGCCGGGGCGTTGCGGCGAGCGACTTCGACGCCATTGAGATACGCGACAAATCCGGCGTCGTAGCGGATGGCGAGCGACAGCGTCTCGAAGGCGGCATCGGTGACGTCGAACTCGAACCGCAAAAACGCCGAGCCATTCACCCCGGTCTCGCCAGGACCGAGCATCGCGTCGGCGACGTCGGTGGCGATGAACTCCGCCAGCGAATTGCCGTCGCTGCTCAAGCCGTCGCCGTAATGGGTCGCGTCGGCGATGTACGCCAGTTCGCTGCCGCCCAGCACCGCGGCATTCAGGCCGCTGTCGCCGGCGAGCACGCGGTCGTAGATTCGCACGTCGCCGATCGTGCCGTCGAAATACCACAGACCGAGTCCCTGCCGCGGCGTCCGGCCGATGTTCATCTGCGCGACGGCGACGTCGATGAAGCCTTGCATTCCGGAGAGCACGTGGACGCCATCGACGAACAGGGCCGACGATGCGCCGTCGCTGGTGAACGCGACGTGATGCCAGTTGCCGTCGTCGACGAACGGACCTTGCATGTGGGTGGTTGTGCCCGTGCCGTCGGCGAAGACTTCGCTGACCACGTACTCGTTGCCGTTTTCGATCTGAATGCGGATGTAGTTTTGATCCTGCGGCCGGCCGAAGCCGAGGATCGAATGATCGTTCGGCGAAGCGCCGGCGTCGCGGCGGAACCAGGTCGAAATCGTGCCGGCCTGAAGCGCGGCGAAATCGGCGGTGTGGGCGCTGAGGTCGACGTAGTTGCTTTGCGAGCCGTTGATGCCGCCGCTAAATCGCAGCCCGTGCGGCATCGTTACGCCGTCGGTCGCTCCGCTGAGGTCGGCGTTCCAATCGGCCGCTGCATCGGCGTAATTGACGAGCACGCCGTCGTTGGCCGTTCCGCCTGCCGGCGTGGGACTGCTGTCGGTGGCGACGGTGCCCGATCCGTCGGCCAGATTCCAATGCCCGACGAGGCCGGACTGGCTGCCGCCGGTGTCCGTGGCGAATCCGACGCCGGATGGGCCGCTGGTCCAGTTGGCGTCGACCGCGTAGCTGGCTTGATTCCACGCGGCACTGAGTTCCGCGGCCGATGTCGGCACAAGAACGTGTGCCGTCGCGCCGGCGGCGACCAACGTTTGTGCCTCTTGTCGTAGGCCGTAAGAAACGTTGTTGAATTGCTGCGGATAATCGACGCCGCCCGCGTTGTGTTCGCTGGAGATCGCGCTGTCGGGCCGCACGAGCGCGACGTATTCGCCGTTGTTGCGTAGGCCGAAGTTCGTATGCAGCGGCTCGCCGCTCGCCGCGCGGTCCTTGCTCGAAGCAAAGACGATCAAATACCCGCCGGGCGCGACGACGACGCTTGGGAACGTCCACTTGGCAAGTTGGGCCGGATCGTCCGTCAGTCGCCAGCCGGCGAGATCGACCGGAAGCGGCGATGGATTGTAGATTTCGATCCAGTCCGAGGCCGCGCCGTCCTCGTCGAGCAGCGAACCTTCGTTGTCGGCCATGAATTCGGTGACGAGCAAATTCGGCAGACTGGCCGTGATGAACGTGCCTGCCGTGGCGGTCCAATTCTGGCCGCCAACGTTCTCGGCCGTCGCGCGGAAAAAGTATTGCGTCTGCGGCGCGAGTCCGGAGACTTGCGCGGCGAACGCACCAAGCGCGGCCGGGCCGATCGAAATGGAATTGTCCCACGCGGCGGCGATTTGACCGGCGTCGTCGTTGCCCCAGTAGATTGTAATCATCGGGTACTGGCCGCCGGTAGCGAGAACTTCTCCGCCGAGCGTCGCGACGTTGGGACCGACGTTGGATGCTGCGGCGATGGCAATTTGCGGCGCGGTCGGCACGACGAACGCGCCGCTGTAGGCATCGAGCGGCGCGCCGTCGACGCTCGTTAGCGCTCCCTGCGCCATCGCGACAGTGTGCGAGCCGCTTCCTACGGCCGGAAGCTCGAAGACCAGCCGGTCCGTCCCCAGCGGCGTGACTCCGGTCGCCGGACTTCCGTCGACCGTGAGGTCGCCGGCATTTACCGTTGCCGCGGAGACGTTGTCCGAGAACGTGACGGTTATGGTCGCCGGTGGCGCAGCGAGAAACTCGCCATCGACCGGGTCGGTGGACGTGACACGCAGCGGGGCCACTCCGGTGCGAACGCCCGAGCCGCCGCCGAAGTTGATCGAAAATGCACCGCCGCCCTCGTCGACTACGACACCGGGTGCGCCGGAAAGTCCATCGCCGACGTAGCTCCACGTCCGCGCGGCGATGCTTGTCGAACCGCTCGCGGCGCGATGGAGATCGAAAAGCTGCTGGGCCTGGGCGAGATCGTAGTTAAGCGTGGCGTTGGTGGCGAGGCTTTCGAGCGTCTTGATTTCGGCGGCCGTGCGCGGCTGTTGCCACAGACCGACGTCGTCGATCAGGCCGTCAAAGAACCACTGGCCGCCGCCGGCGGTGCTGTCGCGATTGCGGCCGATCGCCGAAGCGTTTGCGGAAAGACCGGTCAAAAACGACACGACGCCCGCCGACCCAGTCGCGTTGCCGTCGACGTAAAGCTGCGCGGAATTGCCCGCGCCAATGGAGACGGCGACGTGATGCCAGTTGCCGTCGAGCAGGTTCGACGCGGAGCTAATCAAACTGCCGTCGACCGTTCCGGCGCGGACGCCGTAAGCGAGCGTGCCCGTACCAAATGCGCCGCCGTTGCTGACCCAAAATCGCATCTCCTCCGACGCCGCCGCGCCGTTCGAAACGGTGAAGATCGACAGCACGTCGGTTTGCAAGCCGGTCGTGTCCGGCTTGACCCAGGCGGCGATCGTGCCTTGGCCGAGCGCGCCGAACGTGGCCGCGTGTGGGCTGAGATCGATGAACTGATTGTTCCCGTTGCTCGCGCCGCCGGCGAACTGCGCGGCCTGGCCGACGACGCCGGCAACTCCGGTCGTCGGGCCGCCGTTGGTCTTCGCGCCATCGAACGGTCCGTCTACTGCCGCGGCCGTGTCGCGAACCGCGTTGCCGACGACGTCGGCGTCGTCCATCGTCCAATGCGCGAGCAAGTCGCCGGCGAGCATGTGCCGCGATTCGAGGCGCTCGATGCGCGGCGCCCAATTCGTTCGCATTCGCCGAGCGACCATCGGCCAAGTCTCCGTGTGCCTGTGCGTGCCTTTGCAGAGTATTCACCACGGAGACACGGAGGGCACGGAGGAAATGCAAAATGCAGAATGACGAAGGCAAAATGAAGAATGCAGAACAACGTTCGACCTACGACACTCAGCTTGCCTTCACTCCGCGACCCGCATTTTCTCCGTGGCTCCGTGCGTCCGTGTTTTGCGTTGAACTAGCTTCGACGCTTACAAGTCCGTCGTCGTGTTTGCCAGACCGTCATTGCGGCAGCCAGCGACGCGAGTACGAACGTCGACGGTTCCGGAATCGACGCCAGTCGGGCGACTTCGTCGGGGTTCATCGCCCGATCGTAAATCCGCACTTCGTCCATCAATCCGTCGAAGAACCATTGTCCGCCGCCGACCGTGCTGTCGAGGTTGCGGCCGAGCGACAGCGAATTGAGCACCGAAAAGCCGTCGAAGAAGGTCGCCGTGCCCGCGCCGCGCAGTTCGCCGTCGATGTACAGAGCCACCGCGTCGGATGACGAAACGGTCACAGCCACGTGGTGCCATTGGCCATCGAGCAGATCAACGCCGGACGTAACGACGTTGCCGTTGATGTCGGCGCCGCGCGTGCCGTACACCAGGTTGCCGAAGCCGGTCGCGCCGCCGTTGGAGACGAACCAACGGATTTCGCTCGACGGTGCGCTGGCGTCGGACGCGGCGAAAATCGTCAGCACGTCGGTCGTCAAGTCCGTGGTGTCGGGTTTGATGAACGCCGAGATCGTGCCTTCGCCGAGCGTGGAGAGCAAATTCGCGTGAGGTGAAAGATCGATGTGCTCGTTGAAGCCGTTGTTCGCTCCGCCGGCGAATTCGGCGGCTTGACCGAAGCGGCCCGGTACGCCAGTCGTGGGGCCGCCGTTCTGCTTGGCGCCGTTGAACGGTCCGAGCGGGAAGCCGGCCGAATCGATAATCGTGTCGCCGGCGACGTGGCCGTTGTCCATCGAATAGCGGGCCAACAGCGTCGCGCCGCTGGGCGGTGGCGGAGGTGGCGGTTCAGCGCCGAGCAACGTCGGCACCGTCCGCATCGCATATCCGCCGACGCCGACGCCGGCCAGGTCGTCGATATCATCCTGCGTGAGGATCTGATCCCAGATGGCGACGTCGTCGATCTGGCCGTCCCAGAAGTTCGTGGCCGCACCGGAACTACTGCGTCGCGAGCCGATCTGAAACGTTTGCACATTCGTCGGCATCTGCACGAAGTTGCCGTTGCTCGTTCCTTCGAGCACGCCGTTGATGTAAATCTTGCCGGGCTGATTAGCCTCGTAGGTGACGAGAACGTGTTGCCATGCGCCGACCGCGGGCGCCGTCGTGGAAAACGCCTGACCGTCGGCCACTCCGCCGGGCGTGCCGTGAATCGTAAAACGGAACGTGTTGTTTTCCGTCCAGAAGTAGATGTTGTCTTCGTGCTCGACGATTCGCCGCAGGGCCGTCGATGAACTGTCGGGGTTGACCCATGCCGAGAGGGTCATCGTGCTGAGGCCGCGGAGTTCGGTCAGGTCGTTGCCGAATTGCAGGTAGTCGCCCGTGCCGTCGAGGTCGAGGGCACCGGACGCAATCGTGGCATCCGCCTGGAGAACGCCCGTCGTGTTGGCGGCCGTTCCGCCGCTGGCGGCGACGTTTGGCGCGGCGACGTCGGCGGCGCTAAACTCCCATGCCGCTAGCAAACCAGCTCGCGCGGACGGCGCCGCGGCGTGCCAGCACGCGGCAACCGCGGTCGCCGCGACCACCAGTCGAATCCACTGTCTTAAGTCTCTCATTAGATCGGCTCCTTTCATCGGGGAGGAAAAACGTCGAACGGTAGTTTGGTCGTTGGTGTTACATCGCTCGTGCGAGCACAAAGTCGTCACGCAGCCAGATCGCCACCACCGGGCAGCGTCAGTTCCACGGGCGTGTCTTGGATCAAGTGTTCGTAGGGCACGCCGTTGGCTTGAGCGGCGAGAATCTGGCCGATCAGATCGCCTCGCCCTTGGGCGTCGAGCATCGGCCGCGGATACGCATAGCGCGGCTGCTCGCCTTTCTTCAGGTAGTAGTCGCAAACGGTCACGCCGACGTCGATGCCGACCTTCCCTTCGAATTCAACGGCCGCCTGCGCCGCGCCGTCGGCGATCGTCACGCCGCGGCAGATGACGCCAGTGGGAACCGGAGGTTCGTGTCGCGCCAGCAGCCGCCGCACTTCCGCTCTGACCGCATCGACGTCGACCGGTACCGCGCGGAACGTGAAGGCGTCCAGCCCCAGGCCGGCGCGGGCCATCGTCTCGACGATCGCGTCGAGCGTTTCCATATCGCCGGGTAGCACCTGCTGTCGGACGAGATAAAAGATGCGGCGATATCCGCGCGCGAGCAGGTACTCGGTCAAGCACAGTCCGATCTGACGCATGTCGCGACTGACGTGCGGAAGCGATTCGACGGACGGGTAAAGCGAACCGTACACGACGGCCGGCATTCCGCTGGCGGCGATGATGCGCTGAACGGCAAGCGGCGCGCGGACGAGCACGAAGCCGTCGACTTCATGCGAACGAAACGCTTCGTCGACCAACTGCTGCACGTGCCGCGCTTCGTCGTTCGGCGAAAGGAGACTGATCTGGACGTTTGCGCCCGGCAGTCGCCCTTGCAAACCGAGCACGGTCTCGTCGGCGTTCATGCCTTCGGTCTTGAGGTAGTTACGGTGGACGAGCAGATGCACGCGGCAGATCGCGGCGGTGTTGCGCCGCGACTCGACGATGCCTTCGGCGACGAACGTGCCCAACCGCTGACGTCGATGCAGCACGCCGCGCTTGACGAGCAACTTCAGCGCGGCGCCGACCGTGTTATTGCTGACACCCAGCATCCGCGCGGTGTCGCGCATGGAAAGATAGGGATCGCCCGGCCGCAGTCCCTTGGCGCGGATATCGGCGACCAACCGGTCGGCGAGCGAAACCGTCGTCGGCGTGATGACTTTCGTGGTCACGAGCGAACCGCGCGTGCGAGGCGAAGGGACGGAGAACAGGAGAGGATGATAGCATGAATAATCTCTAAGTGGAAGAATTATTTCCGTCGCGGCGAGAGGATATATTGGGCCACACGGCTTGTGTTTTCATCGCGCCGCAAGAAACGATCGCGGCAAAAGAGCGACTTTGCCGGCCGCGTGACGCGAGAAACTCCGCGGCAGGTCAGCACCGTTTCGCTTCACTCAGGCGGTGGGTCGGCGTCGGCCGCCCCGGACGAAAGCTCTGTACGTCTCGAAATTCGGCTGCCGCGCCGATTGCAACACATGCAGCCGAAACCGCCGCGCAGACCTGTCGCTCCAGTTCCTGCGGATCGACCGCCACGCGGGCATTGACGACCATTTCGGCCACGGTCGGCTCGCAACGCGACGGCAGCGAAAGCTCAGTCTGGCTGTCGCTGCTCACGAGATTGGCGACCCCGTAAAAACCTTCCCACAGCCCGATCGCCTTGAGATGCGCGACTTCCGCGCTCGCCGCAGCGAGCGAACCGCGCAGCCGCTCAACCACGTCGAGCAGTAGATCGTCGAGCGGCCACGGCTTGTCCGCGCGGACGGTCAGGCTCGCATTGAGCCAGCCCAATTCGGCCTCGCCTTCCGCGTACACGTCGTAATCGAGTTCGAGAATCCGCCGGCCGAACGCGCCGCGCTGCTCGAGAAAGCCGAACAGATCGTCGAAGCCTTCGCCCGAGCGAGCGGAAATGAACATCGTCGGCACGTCGGCGAACCGCTGGCTGATCAAACCGGCCAGTTCCTCGCGCTCGTCGGTTCTCAACTCGTCCGCGCGATTGATCAGGATCATGTCGGCTTCTTCGAGTTGCTTGAGGAAAATATACTCGGCCTTTGGCGAAAACCCGCCGTTCTTCTCACCGCGCAAGATTCGCCGGCCGTGGCTCGGTTTGAGGATCACCGCATACGGGGCGACCTCGAATCGCGCGTCGAAAAGCTGTACCAGCGGCTGCACCACCGTCGCCACGAGATCGGTGCAGCTTCCGACCGGCTCGGCCAGGATCACGTCGGGCTGCTGCGACACGGCCAACTTGTCGACGGTCGACGTCAGTTCGTTGAAGTTGCAGCAGAAACACGCACCGGCCACTTCGCCGACGTCGAAACCTTGCGAGCGGAGGCTCATCGTGTCGACCAGATCGGCTGCCTGATCGTTGGTGACGATCCCCACGTTCTGCCCACGGGCCTGAAACATGCGGGCCAGCCGGGCGATGCTGGTGGTTTTTCCGGCCCCCAGAAAACCACCGAGCATGACGAATCGTAGCGGCTTCATCGGCTCTGCTGGTTTCATCTTGCACATTTCCTTTTCATCGCGTTCGTCTGCGCCGAGAACGAAAAACCTCGGTCAGGCAGCCTCGCCGATCCAATTTCTCACGCCGCGTTCGTACAGGCCCACGCCCAGCACCGCGCCGACGATCGGCGCGACGATATATACCGTCACACAGCCGATCCCGTTCGGTCCGGGAATCGCCACGTCGCCCCAGCCGGCCAGATACGCAACCAAACGCGGCCCCCAATCGCGGGCCGGATTGAAGCAGGCTTGCGTCAGCGGGGCGATGATCGAAACGAGCGCCGCGACGGTCAGGCCGATGAACACCGGGCCGAATTTCGGGGCCGGCCCGCCGCGATTGCGATCGTCTGACACCGCGGAGACGACCAAGGCTAGAATCAACGTGCCGAGCACTTCGAGACCGAAGGCGGTGGCGTGCGGGACGTAGGGCAGGAAGCTTTTGAAGCGGTTTCCGGCTTTGCGCCGCTCGATCACCTTGTCCACGGAATCGAGTCCAAGCGAAGGATCGAAAAGCTGTATCGCGTCCTTTGGCGCGACCGGATCGCGCAAGTCATTGATCACGCCCGGATTCGGATAGTACTCGCCGTAGCACATCGCCGTGGCCACGCTGTCGGTCTTGCCGCGATCGACGCCGAGTTGCATTTCCTTGGCTTCGAGCAGCGGTCCCCACGCCCCATATAAAGCCGCGGCGGCGACGAACGCGCCCGCCATCTGCGCGGCAATATATGGCACGACACGGCCGGCGGGAAACTTCCCCCAGGCGGCCAAACCCAGCGTAATCGCCGGATTGATGTGCGCCCCGCTGACCGCGCCGACGACGTAGCAAGCGAGCATGATCGAGATTCCCCACACCACGGCCACCTGCCACAAGCCGCTCTGGGCGTTGGACAACACGGCGGCATGCACGGCGCCGCAGCCGAACAGCACGAGCATGAATGTGCCCAAGGCTTCGGCGGCAACGACGGCCGGCAGTCCCGGTTTACGAGCTTCCATGAAGTTTCTCCCCGGAGCGGCGATGCGCTCCTACATTCAAACGATCATACAAGTGTTTGTGCGTTTGGCAAGCCCCGCGCCTGCCAGTTTCACCAGAGTTTAGCCGCCCAAGACGCTGGCGGCGAGGTCGAGCCAGTCGTATCGGCCGGCTACGGCGTGAGTTCGAGCTTGCAGCAGCCCAGGTCGAGCACAGCGGGGCGTTTCGCGCGGCCCGACGAGCGAAACACGTCCGGATGGAGCGAGTAGTAGACGTATTTACCTTCGCGGCGATCCTGCACCAGAGCGGCGTTGCGGAGCACGCCCAAGTGATGCGAAACGTTGGCGATTTCCGCGTCTAACGCCAGGGCCACGTCGCCGACGCTCAATTCGCCCTGCTGCAAGCACTGCACGATCCGCAGACGATCCGAATCGGCCAGCGCCTTGAGGCGTCGCGAGCACTCGTCGGCGTTGAGATCGTCTCGCATGGCGGTGGCGCTGCTGTGGCGGCGAAACTGATTATCGGCCCTTCTGCCGCTTCTTGTTCTTGGCCTTCGCCGCGCTGCCGTTGCTCGAGGATTTCGATTTGACCGGCGGCAGCAGCACTTCCGCCGCGCCGTCTTTCGGCGCCGGCTTGGGCATCAGCTTCCGCTCGGCCAGGCCCCACGTGCTCGAACAGATGAAGTACAGGCAAAGTCCGCTGGCCACCTTGTAGAACAGGAAACACATGATGACCATCATGTACTTCATGATCTTCTGCTGCATTTCGGCCTGGTCGTTGGTCGGCGGCGGCGTGAACATTTTCTGCTGCACGATCATCAGCGCGACGGTCACGATTGGTAGCACATTGAGGTATGGCCCCATTGCCGGCGGCAGCATCCCGAACAACCCGCCGTTGAGCACGAAGTCCGGCATCCACCGCGTCCAGTCGTGCAGCATGTCCGGCGCGGCAAGATTCGAACACCAATCGAGACCGGGAAACAGCGGCGCCTGGCGAAGTTCGATATCGACCCACAGCGAGTTGTACAGCCCGATGAAGATCGGCAACTGAATGAAAATCGGCAGACAGCCGGACAGCGGATGGTAGTTGTGCTTGCGGAATAGTTGCGACAGGGCGCGATTGCGGGCTTCGAGATCCTTCTTGTACATCTCGTTGATCCGCTTCATCTCCGGCTGCAACTCTTGCATCTTCATCGCGCCGCGGACCTGCTTGCGGCTGAGCGGAAACATGATCAGCCGAACCATCACGGTGAGCATCAAGATCGCCAGCCCGTAATTCCCCACCACCGCGTAGAACGTGTGCAGCACGCCTTGCAGCAGCTTCGCGATCCAGGCCCAGGCCCACATGCCGTAGTCGACCGTTTTGCCGATTCCATAAGAGGCCAACAGTTCGGGGCGTTTTGGCCCGGCAAACAGTTCATATTTGTGCTCGATCTTGTCGCCGGCCTTGGAAAGCTTGGCGCCCTGCGTCGTCAGGCGGCAAGTAATGTTCGTAAGATTTTCGTGTCCCTTGAACGGCTCGCCCGCGACGACCGGCCGCGTCATCAGCAGCGCGTCGTGCTTCGGAATCACGGCGGCGGCGAAATACTGCGAGTTCACGCCGGCAAAGGTGATCTCCCGCGGATCGTCGCGAATGCCGTCGTTTTCGCCGGGCCGTTTGGCGATCGCCACGCACTGGGTGAGGTGGTAGCTAACGTCGTCACTGCCCTCTTCTTTGAAGCCGACGAAATAGTCGCGCATGCCCATCCGCGAATACCACCAGCCTTCGGTCGGCATGCCCGTCGGGCCGTCGAGCCGATAGGCGATCTTGCGCTCCGCGTCGATCAACTGCTCGATGGTGATCTTGAGATTGACGTGATACGCGCGGGCGTCGGCGATGTCGTTTTCGCCGTCGGCCAGCTTGGCTAACTCGTATCGCTTCGTCACCCGCAGACCGAGTTTGTCGAGCGTGAGTTGAAACTCCGCGGAGCTTTCGTCGTGGGCTGTGACACTCCAAACGGCCGCGCCGAGATCGACATCATCCAAGTCCGCGTCGCCGACCTGGGTCAATCCAAGTATGAACGACAGTTGATCGTCCGCCCCGCGTAGGGGCGGCTCCGGCGAGACCCTGCGGTGCTGGCGATTCTCCAATTCGGGCCGCACGATCTGCATCGGATGCCGCACGAGCGTGGCCCGCAGTTTGTCCGGCTTGCCATCGCGGAGTATGCCGATTTCGACTTCTTCGCCCGGCCGCGTGGCCGCAAGGATTTTTTCCAATGCCGCGGCGTCCTCGACTTCCTCGCCGGCCAACGCGACGATCGTGTCGCCCGCCTTCAAACCGGCCGCGGCGCCCGGCGTGCCCGCGCCAACGACGCCGACGATCGCACCGTTGCCCTTGGCGTCTGCGGGGGCGAAGTGTCCTAGGTATCCGCTGTCGTCTTCGAGGTCGTGATACCGGTGGCTCGCCAGTTCGATCCGTTCGACCGCCCCGCCTTTGCCGTCGAACACCCACAGTTGACGATACGCGCCGTCGGGATCGATCGAGCCGATCGCCACGTGTTGCCGTGCGACCTTGCCCGCTGCTGGTGCAACCGGAGCCGCTTTCGCAACGGCATCGGGTTTGTCGGGCTTATCGCCGGGAGGTTTGTCCTGGCTCGTTTTGTCGTCGGCCGTTTTGTCGTCTGCCACGTTGCCATCGGCCGTCTTGTCGGCAGCCGGCTTCGCAACGTCCGCCTTTTTCGGCTCGGGCCGTTTGATCAGTTGGACTCCAACGCGAGCATTTTCTTCGATGCGAACGACCGGCTTCGACAGCGCGAGAGCGGCCGCCGCGTCGCCTTCGAGCGTCAAATCGTATTCTCCCGCCGGCAGTCGCTTGGAGAACTTGCCTTCATCGTCGGCCGGATTCGACAAGTCGATCGGAAATTCGCCGAGGTCGGACTTGGCAACGATCTTCACGCCGCCGCCGTCGACTCCGTCGGCGACCGTTACATCCAGCATGCCCCGCGGCTGCAAATAATCGACCAGTATCATCCATCCGACCAGAACGCCGAACGACAGCACGAGAAACGCGACGAAATTCCGTTGCACGGCGGATGGTCCTTCGCGCCACGCGGGACGCAAGATTTGGCGGGACTCGGAACGACGGACTTGGCAGGGCGGGCTAAGGACCTATCCCAGAACTGTAGGAGGCGAATCCTTTCGCCGAAGGAATCGCTCGACAGT
>JBBDYI010000080.1:0-1066 GCA_040901705.1 Pirellulales bacterium
CGGTGGCCGGTTTTTGTTCGTCTTGCGAAATTGCCATTTGCGAAAGGTGTCCTTTGATCTCAGATTTGTTACGGTCTGGACGCTCGCGGGTCGATTGATTGGCCCGTCGTCGTTCCGCGTAACCGATAGAGATTACGTTACTTAGCGCATACTGTCAAGGCAGCCGGAAAGGATCTCGACATGGCCCGGAAGAAGCCAGCAAAGAAGGCAAAAGCGAAGTCGGCCAAGAGGACGGCGAAGAAGAAAGCGGCCCCGAAAAAGGCCACCCGTCGGACCGCCAGGGCCTCGAAAAAGACTTCCAGGAAGGCCCCGAAGACGTCCGCCAGGAAGGCGTCCAAACCGGCGTCGCGCAAAGCCACCAAGAAGGCGGCCCCGGCGCGAAAACTCGCCACCAAGAGGCGCGGACTCATCGCCGGCGTCGGAACCGCGGTGGTGTCCGTGGTGGCCGCCGGCGTCAGCGCCGCCCTCTCCGGCAAGAAGAAGCCCAACCTGGATCGCCCGCGCAAAACCGTGGCCGACGTGCATGGCATTCCCTCCAGTCTCGACATGGGCCGCAGCGCGTCCGCGGCCAGGACCGGCCGCGCCGAGCTCAAGGAGCGCCTGTCGAAGAACACCAGCGCCAGCCCCGCGTTGACAGCGGGTGACGTCGATGCCGATTGGGAGTCCGCTGAAACCGTGGGCGACGAAGCCCCGGGCGGCGACAACCCCACGCCCGATCAGGACGTGGTGGACGACATCGGCCGCGCGCTCGGCGTCGAGTACGAGGACGACGAGGAACTGCAGGGCGGCGCGGAGATCGCCGATCGCGATCGTAATCGCTGGGAATTGGATCCGAGCTCGAAGGACGACTTCGACGAAGAAAGTTAAAAGTTAAGAGTGCAAAGTTAAGAGTAGGAGTTCTGGTTTTTAACTTTTAACTTTGCACTGACATCGAGACGTACTTCACGTCGAGGTACTCCTCCATCCCCCACGGGCCGCCTTCGCGGCCAATCCCTGAAAACTTCACGCCGCCAAACGGCGCGTGCGGCGCGGCCGGCAGGCCGTCGTTGACGCCGACGATGCCGTA
>JBBDYI010000081.1:0-6638 GCA_040901705.1 Pirellulales bacterium
CCCGACGCGCTGCAGCGCGTCGGGCACGGCCCACCGCACGCCGCGGGCAGTATTCGAAGGACCATTTGCGCGGGCGAGCACGTTGCTATCGTCGGTTCGACCGCGACGCATCGAACCGATTCGGCATGCGTTGCCGGTTTGGGGTATTCGCTTTAGTTCGCGTCGACGATTGGCAACTCGCGGCGAACAAACCCCCTCGCAATGGCTGTTGCATGCTCGGCAATCGGCACGCGCTTGCCGGCGGTCGGCCAATTTCAATGCGACGGAGTTGCGCCGGGTTGGCGAAAACTTGGGCGGCCGCGCTTTCCACCCGCGGCTGAGGGCCAAGCCGAATTTGATCCGGGCGAACGGTCGCTTACGAGACGCGCGCGACGTCGCCTGCCGTTACGGTGATCTGCCGGCAGAATCCCGAGTGTACGCGGACGTACTCGAGGTGCGATGCGGCGTCCGGCGCAGCATGAAGGGCCGCTTCGATACGGACGCGATCCGCTGGATCGACGTGATCGAACTCGTCCGGCCAAATCGTGTTGGTCTCGACGATCAGCTTTTCGCGATAAGGATCGTATGCGTCTGGCATGGCCGGTACGAATAGACTTGCCAAAAGTGGGAATCCCGCGGCGTCGATTCGCGACGAGAACGTTCCTGTGGACAGAAAGTTTAGCGTAAACGCCGTATAGCGGAAATGGGTGCGGAACCGGCCTAAGACATCCGGCGAAGTCGCAACGAAACGGCAATGGAGCCGCGGAGCCGACCGCGTCGCCCGGAGAACTGCTCGAATTGCAAATCTCAGCGACAAACGGCCGCGATTCCGCTCCAAACGTCGATATTCAACTGCCGATAGAGAGATATACTTGACGAGCAGTTGCTTGCACGGCAAACGAGATTCTGGCGTCGGCGCCTGGTACCGGGGCGGAGAACCGGGGCCGTTGGTTCGGGCCGATGGATTGTTCCGGTTCGGTCCCCAACTCGTTCTGATTTCGACATTGCAGCACGATTGAGGCTGGCAAGACATGGCGCGACGGCGAACACGCGTACCTCGGTGGGCGGAGTACACTACCGAAAAACTGCTCGAACTGCGATTCTGCGACTTGGGGCTGAGGCTGGAGGACAGCCCGCTCTGGGAACGGGTCGAACGCCTTTACGATGAGCTGGAGCAGCGGGAGATTCATTTTCGGCCGCATTGCTGGCTGGCCGAGGAGTGGTTTTCGCCCGACGGCGTACCGGGCATCGCGATTCCGTTCTATCTGGCCCATCCGCGGCTCACGCGGCTCGAAAAGCAGCAGATGCTCGAAGCCGAGGGCGGCAACGAAGACTGGTGCATGAAGATCCTGCGGCACGAAGCCGGCCACACGCTCGACACGGCCTATCGGCTGCATCGTCGTCAGCGATTCCGTGAGGCGTTTGGCAAAGTCACCGACCCCTACCCAGAGTATTACCAGCCGAAGCCGTACAGTCGCAGCTACGTGCTGCATCTCGATCTGTGGTACGCCCAGAGTCATCCGGCCGAGGATTTCGCCGAGACGTTCGCGGTCTGGTTGCGTCCGCGGTCGCGTTGGCGCTCGCAGTATCAAGAGTGGCCGGCGCTGGCCAAGCTCGAGTACGTCGACGAGTTAATGGACGAAATTGCCGGCAAGTCTGCCGCCGTGCGTTCGACGCGGCACGTGGAACCGATCCGCGACAGCCGCAAAACGCTGGCCGAACACTATGCGGAAAAACGCCAGCGGTATCTTTACGACACGCCGCCGATTCACGACCGCGAATTGCGGCGGCTGTTTTCCGACGCGCCGGAACACGCCAAGCGGCCCTCCGCCGCGGCGTTCTTGCGCCGCATTCGCGTCAAGCTCCGCCGCGTCGTCGGCCACTGGACGGGACAGTATCAATACGTCATCAATCAAGTCCTCGGCGAAATGATCGACCGCTGCCGCGATTTGAATCTGCGGCTAGCGACGCCGGCACGCCAGGCCGAGCGCGACGCACTGGTGATGGTCACGGTACAAACGATGAATTACCTACACGCCGGGCACCACAGGTTAGCGCTATGAAAAAGCTGCGAATCCTCGTCCCGATGCACGTCACGCTCGTGCCGCCCGACTCGCTCGAAGGCTACAGCGAGAAGGAAATCGCCGAGTGGAAGACCGAGTTCGACGTCGTGCATACGCTGCGCGAGATCGGCCACGAGGTCCGTCCGCTCGGCCTGATCGACGACTTGACCGAGCTGCGCAAAGCGATCAGCGATTGGAAGCCGCACGTGGCGTTCAATCTGCTCGAAGAGTTCCACAGCGTGCCGACGTACGATCAGCACGTGGTGAGCTACCTCGAACTGATGCGGCAGCCGTACACGGGTTGCAATCCGCGCGGCCTGTTGCTGTCTCACGACAAGGAACTGTGCAAGAAGCTGCTGACGTATCACCGCATCGCCACGCCGGGCTTCGTGGTGTTCCAGCGCAATCGTGCGGTCAAGCGGCCAGTGAAATTGAAGTTTCCGCTGATCGTCAAATCGGCCACCGAAGACGCATCGCTCGGCATCGCCCAAGCCTCGATTGTCAGCAATGACGAGAAGCTCAAGGACCGCGTCGCGTTCATCTTCGATCAGCTCAAGTCCGACGCGCTCGTCGAGGAATACATCGACGGCCGCGAACTTTACGTCGGCATGATCGGCAACGACCGGTTGCAGACGTTTCCGGTATGGGAGATGTCGTTCGCGGGCATGCCCGAGGGCGCGCCGAGAATCGCCACGCGGCGCGTGAAATGGGACGAGGTGTACCAAAAAAAATACGGCATCATGACGGACGCGGCCGAGGATCTTACGCCGGAGCAGGAGCGGCGGATCGCCAGCATCTGCAAGCGGGTTTATCGCGTGCTGGGGATGAGCGGCTACGCCCGGATGGATTTGCGGATGACCGAGGACGGCCGATTCTCCGTCCTGGAAGCCAATCCGAATCCCAACCTTTCCTACGGCGAGGATTTCTCTGAGTCGGCGGAAAAAGCCGGTATCGACTACGGCGAACTGTTGCAGAAGATCATCAGCCTCGGCATGAGCTACCGCGCCGCTTGGGCGCAGCAAGATTAGCTTGCTTACGGCCGATCGCGCGACGCCAAACGTCCCGCCAACAAGCTGCCGACGCTCGACAGCACGGCGATGGTCAGGCACCACGCGACGGCCGGTCCGCGCGTCGGCCCGATGTCGAGCGGCAGCGGCCGCTCTTGAGGCGTGAAAAGTGCGACGGCCATCACCAGCACGCCCGCGGCCGCGGCAATCGCCAGCGCCCAGGTGATCGACCACAATGCCTCGCGGCACGGCGCCAGCGCCATCCAGGCCAGGTACGCCATCGCCAATCCGCCGCCCAATAACAGCACGCGGGCCCAATCCGGCGCCGCGGCAAGGTTGAACTTCGCGATTGCCGGGCCAACGGCGATCAACACCAAAGCGGCGAGCAGCGCGGCCAACCGCCGGGCCGAGGTTCGCAGCGGCGGCGGAGAATCGCTCGTGAAATACATGGGCGGTTGGACGCGGTGAGCGCGACCGAGTTTATTGAAACGTAATGCCCTGCGGCGGGAAGCACAGGAACGGGATCGCCAGCGAGACGTAGCCGATCAGCTTTTGGGCGAAGCTCAATTCCGCCGAGTCGTCCGCCGTGGGCGGATGGGTCGGGCCGATGAGGATCACGAGGATCAGCATCATCGCCCACATCGTCGCGTCGGCGAAAATGATATAGAGAATGGCCGCGATAAGAAATATTTTCGCGATGGCATGCGCCCGCTGGCGACCGAACAAGGCGTAAATCACGTGGCCGCCGTCGAGTTGGCTGATCGGCATCATGTTCAGGCCGGTGATGAGCATGCCGACCCATCCGGCCAGCCAAAGCGGGTTGAGTTCAAGCTGATGTCCCTCCGGCACGTCCGGTCGAAGATAAGCTTCCATTTCGACGAGCAGCCAAGGCTTGTCGAACTTGACGATCACCGTATTCGCGGAATGCATCACCTCTTCCTTGGGAATCGGCTTCACGGCGGCGTTTTGGATGCCAATCCAAGTCACCGGCAACAGCACGAGCAGCCCCGCAATCGGCCCGGTCAGGCCGATATCGAACAATTCGCGGCGGTTAGCCCGCGAGCCGTCCATGCCGATGACGGCGCCCATCGTGCCGATCGGACCGACCGGCATCGGAATGAAAAAGGGCAAGCTGGCCGGAACGCGGTGCCGCAGCGTCTGCAGGAAATGCCCCATTTCGTGACACAGCAGGATGCCGATCACGGCGCACATGTAAGTGAGGCCGTTAGGATAGTTGTGCTCGACAAGGTACAGCAGTTCCACTTGCTCGCGGATTTCGGTGAGCGCCTCGGCGTTGCCAGCGAGTTCGGGTTCTTCCTGAAGTCGCTGGGGGAGGTACGCCTCAGCGGCGCCCCGCGCGGCGTTCTTCATTTCCTTGCTGACCAGAAACGTCGTTCCGACCCAAAAGGTCGACAGACAACTCGCTACGAACAGTACGATCGGCAAAATCACCCGACGGCGGCGCGGCGGCCCTTCGCGCGGCGGCCCTTCGCGCAACGGTTGCGGGCGATTGAGATCGGCGACGTCGTCGGGCGAACGGATGACGTCGTCCGCGTTTCCGGCCATGACGAGTTCGGCCCGCACCGGCTCGCCGGCCAAAACTGGCTCGCCGAGCGGCGGTTGGGCGGGTCTTCGGACGCTGGGGTGGCTCTCGCCGTGGGGATCGTCGGGTCCGCTGGAGTTGCTCTCAGTCATCCACAAATGATATCGCGATCGCCGCCGCCGGGCCACGCAGGATTATCGCAGTTCGGCCAGCCGATCTTTGCATTGCCGTCGCGGAGGCGGTACAATCGGGGCCGACCCGCCTGAAACGCGTCATGCCGCGCTCCCGCCTCGCCGACAACCCGCCCCGCCACGCCTTGTTGGAGATTTCCGACGATGCTCACGCTCTTTGGTCGTCCGCACCGGTACTGCGACGGCGTGTCGCGCCGTTCGTTTCTCAAGATCGGCGGCCTCGTTGGGTCGTCGCTCGTTGGCTCCGGGTTCGGTTCGCTGTCGTTGCCGCAAGTCTTGCGGGCCGAGGCGCAGTCGGGTCGGCGGTCGCACAAGTCGGTGATCATGGTCTATCTGTCCGGCGGCATCGCCCACCAGGACACCTTCGATCTCAAGCCGGATGCTCCGAGCGAGGTTCGCGGCGAGTTCAAGCCGATCGACACGAACGTGCCGGGCGTGCAGTTTTGCGAACATCTGCCGAAGTTGGCGCAAGCGGCCGACAAGTTGGCGGTGATCCGCTCGATCGTCGGCCTCCGCGACGAGCACAGCAGTTGGCAGAACCTGACCGGCTATCAGATGGGCCAAGCCCAGCGCGAGGGCCGGCCCAACGTCGGCGGCGTGATCTCGAAGTCGCTCGGTCAGATCGATCCGCTGCTGCCGGCCGCGGTCGATCTGTTTCCGACGATGCAGCACAAGCCGTACAACAGCGGCGGGGCCGGAGCGCTCGGCCGGCGATACGATCCGGTCAAAGCCGAGGGCGAGCGGATCGCCGAAATGCGGCTGCGGTTTTTCTCAAAGACCGATCTGGCCGACCGCAAGAAGCTGCTCGACGAACTGAACCGCTTCCGCCGCTCGGCCGAGAGCGAGGACACGCCAATGGACACCGCACAGCAGCGGGCCGTCGAAGTGCTCACCTCGGGCAAGCTGGTCGAGGCACTCGACGTCGAACGCGAGGACAAAAAACTGCGCGAGCGGTACGGCATCGGTTCGCCAAAACATCAAGGCGACGGTGCGCCGCAGTGGAACGATCAGTTCCTCATGGCCCGGCGGCTGGTCGAAGCGGGCGTTCGCTGCGTCACCGTGGCTTACGGATTCTGGGACACGCACGGCGGCAATTTCCGAGCGCTCAAAGAGCGGCTGCCGATGTTCGACGCAGGAATTTCGGCGCTGGTCGAGGACTTGCACGACCGCGGACTCGACAAGGACGTAACCGTGCTCGTGTGGGGCGAATTCGGCCGCACGCCAAAGATCAATAAGGACGCCGGACGCGATCACTGGCCGGCCGTGAGCAACGCCGTGTTCGCCGGCGGCGGCTTGAACGTCGGGCAAGCGATCGGCAGCACCACCGCCGACGCCGGTCACGCCAAGGACCGCCCGGTGCACTATCTCGACGTGCTGGCGACGCTGTATCACCAGCTCGGCATCAACCACACCGAACTGATCCGCGATCAGTCGGAAATACCAATTCCGATCCTGCCGCCGGGAGCGCGGGTGATTCGAGAATTGGTGTGAGGCGCTATGAAAGGTGCCCGCCTTCAACGTCTCTCAGCGGCGTTTCTCGGCCACTTCCACGCGAAAAGGAGTATCGCATGGTTCGCTTCCGACACTTGATGCTTGCCGTTCTCGTCTTTGCCACGATTGCGCAACGCGGCGCGGCGGTGGAGACGGTCTCGGTGGAACTGCACATTTTGGAGTACTACGTCGCCGACGCGGAAAGCGGAGCGAGCCTTCGGGAGCTACTTCCGGTTCCGCCGGACCCCAGAGGACTGAGCGGCGAACGGGCCGAAGCGGTCGTGACGCAATTGAATAAGAGCCTATCCTAAAACCCCTGCCGCTCGGAAGGCGATCCAGGCGGCGACGAACATGAGTTCATTGA
>JBBDYI010000082.1:0-6503 GCA_040901705.1 Pirellulales bacterium
CGAGCCACGGACGTCGCAGAGCTGTGGCCGGTTTGCCGTGCGAAGGTTTCTTGCCCGTCGCGAAAGTTACACTCGTGGAGCAATACGTCCACGCCGCGAATCAGTTCGACGTAGTCGGCATCCGCGTCCGCCGTCGTGTCCGTCACGTAGGCCAGGCTTCGTTCGGGCCAATCGAGCCGGAAACCGGTCGAACCGCCGGGATGTTGCAGCGGAAACCACGTCAATGTACCGCCGCCGGCAATGGAAAGTCCGCGGCTCGCGATGGCTTCGCTCTGGGCCATCGCCTCCGTGTCGAGCGGCCGAAACTCGCAGGGCAGCTTGACTGGAAACAGCGGCGCGGACAGCAGAATGTTCTTGATGGCCGAGATGGTGTGCTGCTCCGCATGAACCGTGACGCGGTGCATCGTTCGTTGGTAAAGGACGTCGAGCAGAAAAGTGAGACCAACGACGTGGTCGAGATGCGTATGCGAGATGAAGATATCCAGTTCGTCGGTCGCCAGATGATCTCGCACGCGGAACATCGACGTGCCGGCGTCGAGGACGAGGCCGAGTTCCGGCAGCATGACGCAGGCGGTGTGTCGACGAGCATTCGGATGATAGCCCGCCGTGCCGAGGAGTACGATCTTCATGATTATCGAACCCTTCGGACGACTCGGTTGGAATTTGTCGATGCCGCGGCGGGTTGGCTGCGTTCAGTGGGGCTAGCGGTTTCACCTTAGGACCATCAGGTTGCGCCAGTCTATTCAGCTTAACATTCATCGACCGTCAAGGCACCGCGGCATCGGTCGCCGCGCGGTCGCTTCGGTAGGCTTTCTCCAGGCGGCAAAGTTTTCCTAACCGCACTCATCGGTACAAGGCGACGAATCCTTACACGTGCTATAGGCCGCAACCGATGACTGCACGTATGAGAGCGATGTCGTCGGATTATCGCCGCCCCGGCTTCGGCCGCTGGGTTTGGCTATGCGCAGGGCTATTGCTGACCGCATGCTGCTGCTGCTGCGGATGCGCGCGATCGAATTGTTGCGTATTTCGTGGCAGCGCCGGCAACTGCTCTGCCGCGTCGGTCGGCCGAATTCCCTCGGCGTCGCTGGCCGAAACGCAGCGCAGCGAGATTTCGCCAGATGTGTCGGCGGTCCGCTGCTACGAAGATCTCGACCCGCCGGGTATTTCGCAGACGCTGCTCGACGCCCCGTCGCGGTATCAGGCGCTCGAAGCCGAAGCCTGCCGCTCGCGGGCGGCGGCCAATTCCATATTGGCGAATCTGCTCGAGGGGGAGCGGCGGGCGATTGCGACGGGAGCATGTTCCGACCCTTGCGGGACCGCGCTGCGGCGCGATTTGCTGGCGCTGCGGGCGGAGGACGAGCGAAACCGGGCCGCCGGTGCGGCGTTGGAACTGTTCTATCGGTTGGCGGAAGCGGAAGCGAGCCGCGGCGCGACCCGTCATAGTTTGCGGCACGTCGGGCAAGCACTGGACGACATCGCCGCGTTGCGACGACGGGGACTTCCGGTCGGCGTGGACGCCTCGGCGCTGGAGCGACAGCGGATCGAGTTGCGCCAGCGCGGCGAGGCGGTTGCGCGGTCGCTCAGCGAATTGAACTTGCAGCTAGGGCGACTTGTTGGCCTGGAAGGGGACACGCCGGCAGCGATTTGGCCCGCGGTCGATTGGCGCGTCGAATATCGGGAGATCGACGTCGACGAGGCCGTTGCGCTTGGGTTGGCCACCCGCGCCGACTTAGCGCTGCTGCGGCGACTGGACGGATCGCTTGGCGTCGAAACGTTGCCGGCCGCGCGCGGAACGCTGATGCAAGTCGATCCGATGCTTGGCCAACCGAGCGTACCCGTTCGCCGCTTGGCATCGGTGCTAGGCAATCAAGACAACGTGACGGAAGCCGCCAGTCGCCGGGACCAGATCGCGCTGCTGCGCGCCGACCGCGAACGCGCCGCGGCCGACGAGATTCGACAAGCGGCGATCGACGTCAGCTCGCGTTATCGGGAGATCTCGCTGGCCAAGGACATGCTCGCGAGTTGGAATGGACGCTTAAACGACCTTCGCAAGCGGCGCGAGGCCGGCGACGTCAGCCCGTTTGAGATTCATGCCGCCGAGGGCGAAGTCATGCGAGCCGAGCACGATCTCACATCGCGCGTCGTGGCTTGGAAAATCGCCCCTGTCCGGCTGCGGCAAGCTCAAGGGCTGTTGGCCGAGCCGCTCCCTGTTTCCAACTCATTGCCGCTCGAATAGCGCCTTGCGCAATTCCTGTTCGAAGGACGCGATCGTCGCCACGACGGATTGGAAGTCGTCTTTTCCCAAGGCGTAAAGCTCCAATGGTTGCGTCGCTACGACCGTCGCTGTACGCACGCCGCCGGTCAATAGCGCCACTTCGCCGAAGTAGCTGCCGGCGTTTAGCGTCGACGCCAGGTGCGGTCCTTGTCCGTCATCGACAAACACGTCCACGCTTCCTTTGCGGACGATATAGAACTTGTCGCCGGGATCGCCCTGACGAATGATCGTTGCACCGGCGGGATGTCGTTCGAGCGTCATCTGGTCGGCCACGCGGGTGAGCGAGTTCGGCGTGAGTCCCTCGAACACGGGGCATTGCATCAGGAATTCGCAAATCGCCGAAGTCTGAGCCACGAGCACGTTGGACTTGATTCGACCGTCGACCATGTTCACGATCCGGTCGGCGACGTCAAGAATCCGGTTGTCGTGCGTGACCATCAGAATGGTCGTGCCGTTTCGTTGCGCGAGCTCTTGAAATAGCGTAACGACTTCGCGGCCCGATTCTTCATCGAGCGCCGCGGTCGGTTCGTCGGCCAATACGAGGCGCGGACCATGCGCCAGCCCGCGAGCAATCGCAACACGCTGCTTTTGCCCGCCGGAGAGTTTGTCGGGCTTGTAGCCGGTGCGGTGGCCGAGGCCGAGCCGTTCGAGCATGCCG
The DNA here is from genome assembly GCA_040901705.1 of Pirellulales bacterium. Taxonomy (GTDB): domain Bacteria; phylum Planctomycetota; class Planctomycetia; order Pirellulales; family PLA5; genus PLA5. The sequence goes on from JBBDYI010000082.1 coordinate 2,937, forward strand.
GTCGCTCGCCGCGACGTCTCGGCATCGCCGAAATCGAACAGTTCCATCGCCATCCGCACGTTTTGCACCGCGGAGAGGGACTCAAACAGATTGTGGGCCTGAAAGATGAAACCAATCTCACGCCGCAGTGCGACGAGAGCTTCCTGCGAGGCGCCGAATAGCTGGCGATCGAGCACCTCGACGCTGCCTTCTTGCACGCGGCGCAACGTGCCGATGAGCGTAAGCAGCGTCGTCTTTCCAGAGCCGGACGGGCCGGTCATGATCACGATTTCGCCACGGCGAATCTCAAGCCGATTGTCGAACAGTACCTGTTTACGCAGGTCTGCTTCGCCGAAGAAATGTTGCAATTCGCGGACGCGAATCGCGTCGCCGCCGACTTGCTCGGTGATGTTCGTCGCGGTTTCGGTTGCCATTTCGAACTGCGTGCTAGAATAATTCCGCCGGATCGGCCGACCACAGTTTGCGCATGGCGAGCGCTGCGGAGATGCCGCACATCGCCACGGTCAACAATAGCACGAGGGCCGCCCGCCCCGTGGTCAAAACGAGCAGTAAACCTGTGTAGTTGGCCAGCACGGCATACAGAACGAGACTCGCCAACAATCCCGGCACGAATCCCAGCAGAGACAGGTACAGCGATTGTCGCAGCACGACGCCGACGAAGTACCGATGCGGGTAGCCCATCGCTTTGAGCGTGGCGAACTCCGGCAGATGCCCGGCGACGTCGGCGTAGATGACCTGATAGCAAATCACGATGCCGACGATGAAGCCCATGATCGTTCCGACGGCGAAGATATAGCCGATCGGCGTGCTGCGCCGCCAAAACGCCATCTCGCGGGCAATAAACTCCGGTTTCGTGTAAACCGCCACATCGTCAGGCAGCGAAGCGGCCAACCGATTGCGGACGGTCTGGACATCCTCGTTCGGCTCCACGCGCACCAAACCCAACGTCACGGCATCCCGCGGATCGCCACCGCCGCGCGCGGGGAAATATCGGGCGAAGTTCGCCGCACTCATCACCAGATTGCCGTCGTTGGCGAAGTCGGTACCCAGCGCAAACCCGCCGACAACCCGCACCGACTGGCCGGATAGCTCCAAACCGTCTTGCCGGGCGTCCAAGCGAGTAGGATCGACACCGTAGGCCGGTTTGCCTTTGACGTCGAACAGCGCCGTGTCGCGATCGGCAAGTGCGGCCGTTTGGTCGACGATTTCCGGAATCAGAAACGCATCGTCCGACAGGTCGAATGCGAGGACGCGGATCGGATGACGCTTGCCTCGTGGAGGCTTGAAGTCCGCGTCGAACGACTCGACGTAGAGAGGAGTTGCCGATTGCACGCCCGTGCAGACGCGGGCCTGCGACAGTCGTCGCCGGCTGAAGGGCTGGCCCGCCGTGAGCGAGTATTCGGCTCGGCTGGCCACGATGATGTCGGCATTGAGTTCTTCCAGCACTTTCACGGTGCTGTCGATCAGCGCGTTCTCGAAGCCGGTCTCCATGAACATCAAGATGACCGCGAAGCCGATGCCGCCGATCGCGACCGCCAACCGTCGGCGGTTGTGCGTTAGATTTCGCCAGGCTAAAGGGACACGGTGAAACATGCAGGCGGATGGTTGTTGTCCGGACTAGGTATCGGCGTAGTTTGTGCTTGACCCAGAACTGTAGGAGGCGAATCCTTTCGCCGAAAGAATCGCTCGACAGTGCATTCGGCGAAAGGATTCGCCTCCTACAGAATTCGGTTTCGGGAAAAGCACTAAGTTCTCGGATCGGCGCGAAACGTGCCAGTTGCTCTGCCAGTGCGTTGCGGCAGCCTCGCTTTCCATCCTCGATTTCCTTGCCAGCCGCGACGCCAAATCGCGACGGCCAAGCCCTGCATCGAATCGACCCAACGTGCTTTCCGCGCACAACTGCGCCGCAGCACTGGCAGAGCCGCTGCCGCGTCGCGATAATGACGAACTGGAATTCCACGTTTCGTCTCATCGTTGTCAACTCGCCGCACAAAATGCCCGACGCCGCTATCGCCCCAACTCATGCCGCGGACCGCGCCGCTTTGCCAATCGTTTCGCCGCGCGATGGGATGAATCGCGGCGTGAATCCCGGCGCCGGGATCGACTACACGTTGTTCTTGGACTGCGTGCATTGCGGCCTCTGCACCGCCGCTTGTCCGACCTATGTCGAACTCGGCAACGAGAACGACAGCCCGCGTGGCCGGATCTATCTAATGCGGGCCGTCACCGATGGGCGACTCGATCTGACCGACGACGTGCGGCGGCATCTGGAGTTGTGCTTGGATTGCCGCGCTTGCGAGACGGCGTGTCCTTCCGGCGTGCAGTACGGCAAGCTGATCGAACCGTTTCGCGTGGCGATGGAGCGGTCGACCGAAGGAATGGCCGCCAAGAGCGACGACTGGTTTCATCGCTGGATTCTGTTCGGCCTGTTTCCGTATCCGCAGCGGTTGCGGCTCGCGCTCGCGCCGGCCCGGGTCGCCCAGTTGCTGCGACTCGATCGGTTGGCCGAGGCGCTGGGGCTATTCAAGCTGCTGCCGCCGCGGCTGCGGCAATTGGCCCAGACGCTGCCGCCGCGGCGCAAGGCCGAGCCGCAATTGCCCGAGGTGTTGCCGGCCGTGGGCAAGCGGCGGGCGCGGGTGGCGCTGTTCACCGGCTGTGTCGGCGACGCGCTGTTCCGACACACGAATTGGGCCACCGCCCGCGTGTTGCAGCAAAACGGTTGCGACGTTGTCGTGCCGCCCACGCAAGCGTGCTGCGGGGCGATCCACTTTCACGCCGGCAGCAGCGAACCGGCCCGCGAATTTGCCGACGCCAACGTGCGGGCGTTCGACGTGGACGACGTGGATGCGGTCGTCGTGAACATCGCCGGCTGCGGGGCAATGCTCAAGGACTACGGACATCACTGGCGCGACAACGAACACGGCGATGCACACGCCGCCGCTCAAGCGGGGCGAGAAAAGCTGGCCGGCAAGGTGCGGGACGTGAACGAGTTTCTCGCGGAGTTGGGCCTGGTTCCGCCACGGGGCGAGATTCGCGCCGTCGCGACCTATCACGACGCCTGCCACTTGAACCACGCGCAGAAGATTCGCGAGCAGCCGCGCAAGTTGCTCGCGGCGATTCCGGGCTTGGAGCTGCGCGAACTGCCGGAGACCGATTTATGCTGCGGCGCGGCGGGGACGTACAACCTGACCGAGCCGGAAATGGCCGCGCGGCTGAGCCGCCGCAAGCTGGCCAACATCCTCAGCACCGGCGCAAGCGTCGTCGTGACCGCCAACGCGGGCTGCCTGTTGCAAATCCAACGCGAAGCACGCGTCCAAGGGCACGCGCTGACGATCGCGCATCCGATGGAGTTGCTCGACCTCAGCTATCGCGGCGAAACGTTGACGCGAACGTAGTCGCCGATCAACTATCTCAAACTCTGACCGCGGCCAGCACTCCGCGGCACGCGATCAACCCAATCGCCGTCCGTATTTAAAACAACCGACCTTAGCGATTATCCTAGAACTGTAGGAGGCGAATCCTTTCGCCGAAAGAATCGCTCGACAGTGCTTTCGGCGAAAGGATTCG